>CAMWMY010000010.1 GCA_947175465.1 uncultured Erysipelotrichaceae bacterium
CATATGGTATCATCATTATTTTTTATATTTTTCTTCATGTAAACGTTTCATAATACCTTCTTTTGATAAAATATTACGTACTGTATCAGAAGGTTGAGCACCGTTTTTAATCCATTTTACAGCTAATTCTTCATCAATACGAATTTGTGCTGGATCTGTTGTTGGATTATAAGTTCCAATAGCTTCAATAATACGCCCATCTCTAGGTGAACGAGAATCTGCTGCTACAATTCTGTAAAAAGGTCTTCTTTTTGAACCCATACGTTTTAATCTTAATTTTACTGCCATTTTATTTCCTCCTACTATTTTTTTCGCTTTTATAGAATATCATAGTTATTTTAAGGTGTCAAGTAAAATTCCTTTACACCTGAATTAAAATCGACGCTTCCCAAATTTATTAGCGAATGGAAAGCCACCTTTCATTTTCCCTAACATATCCATATTCGGCATTCCTGGCATTTTTCCACCTTTGCTCATCTTTGACATTTGCTTCATAAGCTGTTTCATTTTATCATATTGAGATAATAAGCGATTAACATCACTTACTTGTGTTCCACTTCCTTTGGCTATTCTATTTTTTCGTGATGCTTTCAAAATGGATGGATTTCTTCTTTCTTCTTTCGTCATACTTAAAAGAATAGCTTCATTTTTCTTCATTGTTTGATCAGCTTTCTCATCATCAATTTGTCCAGCCATTTGTCCCATTCCTGGAATTAATTTCAGCATCCCTGCAATGGACCCCATTTTCTTCACCTGTTGCAATTGTACCAACATATCTTCCAATGTAAATTGCCCAGACATCATACGATTAGCAACTTTACTTGATTCTTTCACATCCATTTTTTCTTGTGCTTGTTCCACAAGAGTCATGATGTCTCCCATTCCAAGAATACGATCGGCCATTCTCTTTGGATAGAAAATATCTAAATCTTCTACTTTTTCTCCAAGACCAACAAATTTTACAGGTACTTTCGTAATTGATCGAACGGATAAAATACCCCCACCTCTAGAGTCTCCATCTAATTTGGTTAGTACTAACCCTGTCACATTTAATTGATCATGAAAGCTTTGTGCAACATTTACAATATCTTGCCCAGTCATAGCATCTACAGTAAGCAAAATATCATCAGGTTGAATCATCTCTTTCATCTGTACAAGTTCTTCCATCAACTCTTCATCAATATGTAAACGTCCAGCAGTATCAAAAAGCAAGGTATCATAGTGATGTTCTTTTCCATATTCTAATGCTTGTTTTACTACTTCTACAGCAGGTGTATCTATTCCTAAAGCAAACACTTCTATCCCAATACTTTTTCCTAATGTTTGTAATTGCTCAATAGCTGCCGGTCTTACCATATCACAAGCGACAAGTAAAGGTTTTCTAGCTTGCTTTTTCTTTAATACATTTGCAATTTTGGCAGCAGCTGTTGTCTTACCTGTCCCTTGTAACCCTACCATCATAATACTTGTGATTCCATGCTCTTTATAAGCAATACCTGTTTCTTCATTTCCTAATAAAGCAACAATTTCGTCATGTACAATCTTCACAACCATTTGACCAGGATTTAAAGAAGACATTACTTCTGTACCTAAGGCCTTCTCTTTTACTTGTTCAACAAAATCTTTTACAACTTTATAGTTCACATCTGCCTCAAGAAGTGACATACGCACTTCTTTCAACATATCAGTCATATTTTTTTCTGTTAATTTCCCTTTTCCTGTTATATTTTTAAACGCTTTATTTAAGCGTTCATTTAAAGATTCAAAAGCCATACTTGCTCCACCTTTCCTTTTTTCCTTATTATAGCATACAAAATATGTTCCTGAAAACTACTCAAACTGACACTTATCTATTGTAAAGGCACATCGCTTGCTACTTTGTTTTCTATTAAACATAAAGAACATGCCCTCCTTTAAAAACTATATGAAGAGTATATGGATGACTATAAAAAGTCACAACATAGCATTTCTAATTTTGATAAAATCCTACATCAAGTATTTTTATACCATCTATTTGCATATTTAATTTCTTATAATAATTGTATTTACAGTAGAAAGGAATACTTCTTACCTTAAAGTTTCTTTTCGTTATTTATCATCCTCTTTGCCTATACATCGATAAAGTTCTATTTGAAATTGCACTTTCGTTTTTAAATAGTCTAGAGCTAATAATTTTTTACTCCCTTCTATAGGAGACTTCCAATAATAAGGAGTCATCATAAATAACGCTTCTATATCTTGCTTAGAACATAATTCAATATCATAAGCAACTTCTTTTATTTCTTGTAATACAAAACCATCATATGTATGCTGTAAATCATTATCATAGACATCTGTATAAAGGATTTGCTTCATTTCATACAAATGTTTTGGACCAGGTGCTACTTTTAAGAAATATCCTTCTTTTTTCAATACTCGATGAAATTCACTTGCTTGTATAGGGGCAAAAATACTTAAAATAATATCTATACTCTTTTCGTTTAATGGTAGATCTGCAACACTACAAACACCATAAAAAACTTGCTTTTTTCCTTTACAAGCTTCATGAACCGCATGCTTTGATAAATCAAATGCATATATATCGACTTTAGAAAAAAGGTCAGCTATTTGATTAGTATAATATCCTTCCCCACACCCCGCATCTACAAGTTTTGCAAACGATAAAGATTTTAAAAAAAGAAGGATTTGATCACATAATGGCTGATAAAAACCTTTTTCTAGAAAATACGTTCTAGCTTTTACCATATGCTTATCATCCCCTGTTTGTTTGCGGTTTTTCAAAAATAAATGGACATAACCTTTTTTCGCAATATCAAAAGTATGATGATTATCACATTGATATATTTTATCATTTTTATAAAGTGCACACTTACACTTAGGGCATATCAACATATATCCTCACTCCATTTTCTTACTCTTATCTTCTATTCTATCATATTTTATTAACTTTTCTGCTTCTAATTTATACCCTATTGTTCTTCCATTTTATGAAAATCATTAAAGCTTCTATTTTGTCCATTTAAGAAATTAAAAAAGGCTGTAATTTTATAGAGATTTTCCAATATCCTATCTCTATCTCATTACAACCTATCTATCCTACATTTTACAATATATCTATCTTTTAAACTGATTTTTGTTGTGCATTATTTGTTGTTGCTGATTGTGATTTCTTTTATTATTTTGAAAAGAATCATCTTTGGCCATCTCTGTTTGGTAGTTATGTTGATATTTCTTCTTTACATCATGACAAGCATGATCATCATATCGTTTACGATGGTATTGTTTATCAGCTTCTACATCTGCACCTAATTCAATTCCCATTTCATATTGGTATAAATCTTGCTGTACTTGTTGCTTTTTATAATGTTTTTTTCTATCCATTTTATCACCTCATCAGTAGTATGAGTGTAATAAGAATAGCTATACTAAAATAAATCAGAATTTTGCTCTACGATAGGATAAACATCAATACATTGTATATTTTCGATACATTCTTCTAATAATGTTTCATACTCAAATTTACTTTCCATTTTTTCAGCACGGTGCACTGTTGGCTTCGTAACAGGATTTTTAGGAGTAAAAATCGTACAACAGTCTTCAAATGGCTGAATAGAAATATCATAAGTATGAATTTGTTTTGCAATATTAATAATTTCCAATTTATCCATTGTTGCTACTGGGCGTATAACTGGTGTTTGAATTACATGATTAATTGTTTGCATACTCTCTAATGTCTGTGATGCAACCTGTCCAATAGATTCTCCATTTACAATAGCCAAACAACGACTTTTTTCACATACTCTTTCGGCAATACGATACATCATTCTTCGCATTATCGTAATCGCATAACTTTCATCACAATGTTGATAAATAGCTAATTGTAAATCTGTAAAAGGCACAATATGCACACGAATATGCCCTTGGTGACCTGCAATACTACGTGCTAACTGTAATACCTTTTCTTGTGCTGCATCGCTTGTATATGGTGGAGAAGCATAATGAATACATTCGATTGATACTCCTCTTTTCATTGTTAAATAACTAGCTACTGGAGAATCAATACCTCCTGATAACATTACAAGAGCTTTACCTCCTACACCAACAGGATATCCACCTGCTCCTTTGGTACGATTTACCATGATATACGTTTCAAATTGATGGATTTCTATTTCAATTCGTAACTCTGGCTTTTTAACATCTACTTTTAAAGGTGTCTGTTTTAATATTTCTGTTGCAATTGCACGATTTACCTCATCAGAAATCATTGGAAATTGTTTATAACTTCTTCGTGTATCAATTTTAAAAGTATGCTTATCTGTATGCTTCGCTAAATGTAGCGAAGTCTCTATCATTTGCTCAATTTGCGAATCCACTTTAATCGCTAAAGAAAAAGAACTAATTCCAAATACATGTTGTAGTACCTCACTTACAGCAGTACCATCCTCTCCATTTAATAAAATATATAAGCGATCATGTGTACGCTCATAAGTAAGCTTTTCAAATGAGCGCAATGCATTTTTTACATTATGCAATAAGCGTTTAATAAAGTCTTTTTTATTCTTTCCTTTGGTTGATAATTCTCCATAACGAACTAAAATATGATTATACGCAATCTGTGTATTAGATTCCATAAGCATGTGACACCTCCCAAACAGCTTTTATAAATGCATCAATTTCATCTTTTGTAGTATGCAGTGATAAAGAAATACGAATGGCATGTGTTGCCCTTTGTTCTCCTAACCCCATAGCTAATAAAACATGGGATCGAGCTTTCTTCTTTGAAGAACAAGTACTTTGCGCAGATACCGCAAATCCCTTTTTATTTAATGCATTAAGCATAATTTCACTGCCTACTTGTAAGCAAGAGATATTTAAAATAAAAGGTGATGAAGAACAATCACTATTAATAACAATACCATCCATTTGAGAAAATTGCTCTCTCATATATTCATTTAATTTTTTTACATGACAATAACTTTCTTCTTGTTCCTCTAGAGCTAAACGTAGTGTTTTCGCTAATACAATATATGCTGGCGCATTACTTGTTCCAGCGCGCATTCCACTTTCTTGTTGCCCTCCGCTTAATAACGGCAATAATTGAATATTGGGCTTTTTATATAAAAGGCCACTCCCTTTTAAACCATATATTTTATGAGCAGAAAAAGTTGCCATATCCATAAAGGATACATCAACTTTTATTTTTCCTATAGCTTGTACACAATCACAGTGGAAAACAGCTCGAGAATTTTGATGGATAATTTCAGAGAGAGTTTCAATCGGGTTTATTGCTCCTGTCTCATTATTCACATGCATCAAAGATACTAAAATCGTATCTTTTCTTAATGCTTTTTTTAATACTTCAGGTTCCACAATCCCACTTTGATTGACTGGTAAATAAGTAACTTCAAATCCAAATACTTCTTCTAATTGTTGCATTGTTTTTAACACACTAGAGTGCTCAACATTACTTGTAATAATATGGTTTCCACGATGATTATTTTTTAATGCAAATCCTTTAATTGCCATATTATTAGACTCACTAGCACAAGAAGTGAAAATAATTTCATTACTGGAAACATGAAAAAGTTGGGCAATTTGTGTGCGACTTTGTTCTAGCAACTTCGATACATCTCTTCCTAATGTATGTAAAGAATCGCTATTTCCATAATAAGTATTTAAAATTGTCGTATACGCCTTTAAAACTTCTTGGCGAACAGGCGTAGTAGAAGCATAATCAAGATAAATCATATTATGCCTCTGAATGCCCCATATTTTCTGTATCATTTTTATTAATTAAATTCTCATATGCACCAGGATGCATCTTCTCAATCGCTTGAATTCCTATTTTAAGAGCTTTGGTATATTGCCCATTTCTAAAACATAATTCAGCTCTTGTCAATTCTGAATCAATTTCAGGATAAGAAGAACGATAACGGTTTCCAAATACAATTGTATTTTCTACCATGATGGCCATTCCCACTAAATTATTTACACTATTATATAAAGTATAAATATAATCAATCGATACTCGAAGTTGTGTATTTAAGCGCTGTACATCAAGAGGGCTATTTTTTAAAATACAAGAAATATCTTTCATCATGACTTTCGCTTTATGTAAATCATCATCATATTTTTGTGATACACTCGGTAAGCGATACTTAGACATTTTGACACGAATTTCATTCACAATTAATTGTAATTTTATTAATTGTTTTTTCGCTCTTTCTTCATCACTACATGCACTTTCTAAGCTTACTTTCATTTTCGCAATTTCATCCATAAAAGATGTGTTACTTTGCTCCAACTCCTTATAAGCGATAAGAATCGTTGTATAAGGAACAGATTTTTCAAGCACTATACGCTCTAACTTACGTTCCATTTCATTTAAATTTGCTAACTTATCTTTAATTTCTTTAAATTTTTGTGTCCAATTTTCAAAACCAAAGCGTTCATATACGCGTGTATATAATAATTCTGTTTCTTCTACTTCTTGATTCATCGTTTTTACACCATCAAGTAAGATTTCAATATTACTAGAAACTTCATCAAAAGCCTTATCTTCTTTTATAATTTGTTCTTGAAGCTGACACAGGCGCTTTTCACATTCATTTAAGTTATACTCTACATTTTCTACTTTCCCATTGCGTAGCTTATTTAAATCTTCACTTAGCATATTAGAAATAATTTCTAAACTTTTAGTAATTTCTAAATGTTCTAAATAAACCCCTTTATTTTTAATTTGTGCATATTGATAACTAATCTCATCAATCATACGTGGAAGAATTCCTTTTCCTTTTTCATAAAGTGGTGGTAACTCTTCAATTAAAGTTTCTAAGTGTTTCATAGCTTCTAAAATGCGATCTTGTTGATCGGCCGCTTTATTAAATTCAGAAGCAAACATCCATTCTTCAAAAGAAGAAAACATTTTTTCAATCGAAGCAACCTCTTCTTCTAAATACGCACTACTATGTGTATAAATAGAGCGATTTTCTTCCATTTTCTTTTTTAACAATCTAAATTCATCTTTTAATTTATTAATTTGCTCTCTTTGTTCATTTTCTTTTTCTAAGACAGCATCTAAAATATCATTCACACTGTTTACTTGTTCTTGACACTCTTGTAACTCTTTACGAAGAGTATTCATTTTCTTATTTGCTGCTTTCACTTTCCGTACATAAACTAAATCATCTACCTCAGCTAATGACATACTGCATTCTTTAAGACGCTCTTGCACACTATCAAAATCATGTTTACATTCTTCAACACGCTGTGCCATCTCATCATTTACCCGTGATAAAGCAACTGCTTTATTTAACTTAAAAGCTAAAGGTACACTTTTAATCGTATTGTACATAAGCTCAAGCTCATCCAATTCTTTCGCTGCTTTCTTCTGTTTGATCAACACTAGAATAATACTTAATACAATAATAAGTACAATACCAATAAAAATATATATTAATGTATCCATAGTAATGATGTTTTTTAAGTTATTTATCACGTTTTCCATCATCTGCACCTCTCTTAAAAATTCTCATTATTTATATTGTAACATATTTATTCTATTATTTTAATCTTTCTTTTTAAAAATTTTATATACTAATGTCCCCCCTTATTTGACATTCACCCTTAAATTTGCTATAGTATATGAGCATAAAAATGATAGCAGCATACAAAGTCATATGTAAAAGCGTTAATAACGTGAAGATCACGGGATATCAGTAACATTGCTGCAATTAGCGAGGGTATCGAAAGTATTAACACAGCATATCGATGATTTGTACTGTTATTGTTTTATAGCATTATAAAACAATAAGGAGGACATTTTATGTCAAGAATTACAGGACCTGTTTGGAAAATCTCTCGTCGTTTAGGATTTTCTATTTTAGAAACAGGAGAAGAACTTCAAAAACGTCAATACGCACCAGGACAACACGGTCCTACAAAACGTGTAAAATTAACAAACTACGGTTTACAGTTACGTGAAAAACAACGTATCCGTCATATGTATGGAGTAAACGAACGTCAATTTTACAACACATTCAAAAAAGCAAGTAAAATGCAAGGGGTAAAAGGTGACAACTTCTTATTCTTATTAGAATCAAGATTAGATAACCTTGTTTACCGTATGGGAATGGCTAGAACTCGTCGTCAAGCTCGTCAATTAGTAAACCATGGACATATCTTAGTAAATGGTAAAAAAGTAGATATTCCTAGTATGATTGTAAAAGTAGGTTCTACAATTGAACTTAGAGAAAAATCAAGAAATCTAAACATTGTAAACGAAGCATTAGAAGTAAACTTAAACACACCTGCTTTCGTTGATTTCAACAAAGAAACGAAAAAAGGAACTTATGTTCGTTTACCAGAAAGAAGCGAATTAAATAGCGAAGTTAATGAACTTCTAGTTGTAGAGTTCTATAACAGATAATCTTATAAAAACAGCAAGTGCATCTATCCTTTGAAAAGGAAGATGCATTTTTTATAACCTTTTTCCCTACCACTTGCTCAAAAGTATATTCATATAAATAAAAAAAGCTTCATTTCTATTTATAAGAAAGATAGCTTTTTCATTTTCAATATTTTAATCTAATGGCTTTTGATAAAATCCACCAAAAAATTGTTCTGTTTTCATTACATTTACAATAATACTTGGATCTTCTTCTTTCATAAGTGTAACAATATCTTGTACTTCATAAGAAGAAACAACAGTATGTAAAATAGAAATTTTCTTTTTACTATACCCTCCATATCCTTCTAAACAAGACATCCCATGTCGGTATTCTTGCATATAGCGGCTAATTACTTCCTCTGCTTTTTGTGTTGTTATTTCCAGTGTTACACGCTCATAACGATGATGAAAGGCATCGATAGTTTTTGTAGAAACAAATTGGAAAATAATTGAATATCCTGCATAAAGCCATCCAAACATTGTTCCAAAGATACATAAGATAATCGCATTAAAAACAAATACATAAGACCAAATCGACTTCCCTATCTTATTAGAGACATATAAGGCTATAAAATCTGTCCCTCCTGTAGAAGCATTTCCTTTTAAAGCGATAACAACACTGATCCCATATAAGAAGCCACCAAAAACAACATTTAAAATCATATCATCAAAAAGAGGTGACCATGTAAATACATTTAAAAATAAACTAGTTAACATGAATTGAATACATGAAAAAAAAGTAAATTTAGGGCTAATACTTTTATAACAAATCAATGCAACAGGAACATTTAGTAAGATAATCGCTAATGATGTTGAAATACTTCCTCCATATAAAGAAGCTACTTTATCAATTAGAATGGCTACTCCTGTAAAACCACTTGATAAAAGGTTTGCAGATTGAATAAACGTTTTAATGACATAAGTTTGTAGTAAAGAAGAAACAATAACTGCTAATAATGATAAAATGAAACGAACTTTTTTATCTTTTAATAACTCTTTCATAATAGCCTCCTCGAAGTGTTACCGTATTATTATAAAACGATTTTTTTTAGATTACAAATAAAAATACTTCCTAAACTTTAGGAAGTATTTTTACATGAAAACCCTAGCTACATTGGCTACAATAAAACATACTATAAGCCCTATAATTGTAGGAAGTAAAAAGGCAATACACGTCCACTTCCAACTACCTGTTTCTTTTTTTATCGTCATACAAGTAGTAGCACAAGGAAAATGAATTAAGGAAAACAACATTGTACATATTGCTGTTATCCAAGTCCACCCATTCGCTACTAATAAAGCTTTCAACTCTGATAAATGCTCAAACTCTATCATATATCCATTCGACATATACGCCATAATCATAATTGGAATGACAATCTCATTTGCTGGGAAGCCTAAAATAAAAGCAAGTAAAATTACTCCATCGAGACCAAATACATAGGCTATAGGATCTAAAAAGGTAGAGGCATGTTGTAATAATGGAATTCCTGCAATTTGCACATTGGCCATAATCCATAAAATAGCACCTGCGGGTATAGCTGCACTAATCGCTCTTCCTAATACAAACAAAGTACGATCAAAAATAGAACGTAAGATAACTTTTCCAAATTGTGGCTTTCGATAAGGTGGTAATTCTAAGGTAAAAGAAGATGGAACTCCTTTTAAGATAGTTTTTGATAACCAAGAAGATACACCAAATGTTAAAAGAATACCAAGAATAATAACCCCTGTTAATAATAGCGTTGAAAAAATACCATCCCATGGTGAAAGGAGCATTCCTGTAAAAAACATACTAATAATGGCAATTAAAGTAGGAAAACGCCCATTACAAGGAACAAAATTATTTGTAAGAATAGCGACTAATCGCTCTCTTGGACTATCAATAATACGACATCCACTCACCCCAACAGCATTACATCCAAATCCCATGCACATGGTCAGTGCTTGTTTCCCACAAGTTTTTGCTTTATGAAAATAGCGATCTAAATTAAACGCAATTCTAGGCAAATATCCAAAATCTTCAAGTAATGTAAATAGTGGGAAGAAAATAGCCATCGGTGGTAACATAACTGAGATCACCCATCCTGTTGTACGTAACACACCAGATGTAAGAAAATCTTTTAACCATGGACTTACATGAAGAAGCGATAACCCTTGATCTGTATATAATTCTATGTGATGAAAAATATCACTTAGCCATTGTCCTGGTACATTAGAAGCACTAATGGTGATCCAAAAAATAAAAGACAAAAGACATAGCATAATAAGAACTCCATATACTTTATGCGTTAATATTCGATCTAAGCGCATATCTTTTTCTAAATAATGATCATCATGAAATTGTATACATTCTTGTGCAATTTCTTTCGCTTTTTCATTAATTTTATTTACAATCAATTCTTCATAGTGAAGATCCAACTTTTGTTCTTGAAGAGATAACTTACCTTTTTGAATAGCTTTTTCTAATTTTCCACCTTGATCTTCTAAATATTCATAAAAGCGAGCATCTTGAATACTTGGATCTAAAAGTTTAAGTAAAAAAAAGCGTTGATTCATCGTATCTATAGAGATGCTAGCTTTCATATCATATAAAATTTCTTCCAACTTTTCATCGTATACAACAATGGTAGGATGTTTTTCATATTTTTTATAAGCTGTATCTTTTATTGCTTTTTTCAGTTCTTCAAATCCAACTTGATGTCGCGCACTCATCGATACAACTTCAATTCCTAATCTCTTTTTTAATTTAGCAACATGAACTTCAATTTTTTTCTTATTTGCTTCGTCCATTAAATTTAAACATAAGACTACACGACTTGTAATCTCCAATGTTTGAAGCACAAGATTTAAATTTCGCTCTAAGCATGTACTATCACATACAACAACACATACATCATATTTTTCAAAACATATATAATCTCTAGTAACTTCTTCTTCTTTTGAATGAGCCATTAAAGAATACGTTCCTGGTAAATCAATCATCGTATATTTTTGATTATCGTATATATATTCTCCAGTCGCAATGCTTACAGTCTTTCCTGCCCAATTTCCTGTGTGTTGTTTCATCCCTGTTAAAGCATTAAAAACTGTACTTTTTCCAACATTTGGATTTCCAACTAAAGCAATTTTATAATTTCTTTTTTCTTCATATAATTCATTAATTTGGTGATTCATTTCAACCATCTTAGAAAATAACATAACCTACCCCCTTCTTTGAACATAGATAGCACTTGCTTCTTCTTTTCGAAGGGCAATTAGCGTACCTTTAATAAGATAAGCACGCATATCTTTTGAGGTATTTTCTAACATTGGTTTAATAAACGCACCATGTATAATCCCTAAATCCAATAATCTTCTTTTAATGCTTCCTTGACATTTTACTTCTTGTACTTCTACTTCTTCATATAAAATAGTATCACTTAATAAGTGCATATCTTCCCCTCCTGTTATTAGTGTATCTATTCTTATCATGGGTGTGACAATTATCCTTTAGATAAATACCTATAAAAGAGCTTTCCTTTTTCTTTACGCACATAAAATAGCCTTCTTCATACACTAAGATGAAAGGAGGAGTCCCATTGGCAAAAATATTTGTTTATAACGTATATACAAACGCTGTAGAAGTCTTTTATCGAAATGAAGATGATCCTATGCCTTATTCTTATGGAAGAACAATGCTTGTGAAAGAATTTCGTGGATCTTCTCGCTCTAGTGTATTATGGACAACAAATGCTGCAATGGAAGCTTGGAATGCTACTAGACGTGAGTATGGAAATCCTATTCCCTTTCGCTATGCTTTCAAGCGTATATGGGAGGGTGGTCATGGGAAACAATCCCAACATTATGCAGGTGTAGCCTTTGATGTTGGTCAATCCCTTACACAGGCACAACGTAATCGTATATGGCAAGTAGCGAAAAACTTAGGTGTTTGGGTATATGTAGAACCTCAAAATATGACACCAACTTGGGTGCACTTTGATAAGCGAATTGGTCCTCCAGCTTGTAGTGCTGGATACCCAGTTGTAAGAAATGGAAGTAGAGGTATCTATGTTTTAGTACTCCAAGATGCCTTAAATGCTCTTGGCTATAGTACAAAAACATTAGATGGCTTTTTCGGTCCAAATACAAGAAATGCTTTAATTGCTTATCAACGCAATAATGGCTTAAGCGCAGATGGTATATGTGGATGTGCTAGTTGGACAAGAATCACCAGTGAAGTCGTTGGTATTGGTAGAACACCTACTGTCATTGATCCTTAATCTATAACGAATAAAAAAGGTGTTATCCAAACTAACACCTTTTTCTATAAACTATGATTCTACATATTCCTTACTTAATTCTTTATAAAAAAAAGATAAAGAAACATACCTTTTATGTATGATCTTTATCTCTCACTCCTATTTTCCTTTCTACATAAATTAAGAAAGTTTACGACTCCATTTTTCATCTTTTTGATTTTTTATAATCTGAATAGCCGATATAACAATTCCAACAGCACTAAATGCAACTACATAAAGTAAGTTTTCATAATAAGCATCAATATTAACATTTCTTCCTTTTAAAAGTTCTGGAACTCTCATGAAGAGTGAAAAAATATTTTCATCTCTATATTCTTTAAATTCTGAAAATTGAAGAGCAGCATCTATATTTATAGCTATATAGCATGTTAGAAGAATAAATATAGAAGAAATAATAATACCTTTGTATGATAATTTTCCTGCTAACATCTGATATCCTGCTAAGCTAGCTAAAGATAAAAGTATCCCTCCTACAAAAGATATACTACCCATTGACAAGAAAAATACTACAACTACTCCTCCAAGTAAAGCTCCTAAAAAAGCTCCAAGTATTCCCTTTAATACATTCTCTTTTTTATCATTAGCATATACTTTATTCGCTAAATTATTTTTATAACATTCATGACAAATACTTGTTTGATGCCCTGTAATATTATAAATACTAATTTCGCTTTCTTTTGTTCCACAGTAAGAACAAGCATTTTCATAACCTTCCGCTTTCAAAGAAGAAACAATTTGATCCAAAGCATCCCTAATTGTCATAGCAATTGCATCTGCTTTGTTTGAATTAGGCGTGATTGTGTAAATAACTTCATTTCTTTCTACCGTACAAGAAGTAATCGCACTATTGCCTTGAATTGCATATTGCATTTCACTTTCTATTGGTGCTCTATTATCTCTACTAAGACCGAAAACAAGTTTGTACTGTTTCTTATTACATGGAATTAAAATTACGTTGTATCCTTCATACACATCATGAGCGATTTTTAAATTTTCATGGTATGAAAAATATAATATATTAGCAATCGATTCTAATTTTTTATTCTCTATCATATTCCTATCTCCTATCTAACTTTTCCCTGTATTTTCATACTTAAAATCATATAAGTACTCTTTTCATTCACATTCATAAATAATTTTATGAAACTTTATACATTTATATTCTTAAAAAATTATTTATTAATAAAATAAAAAGTGATACCTTTTGACACACTTCCCCAGCCAATCTAAATACTCAAAAAGAGTCACATTCCCCAACTATACTTTCCTTTTATCTATCAACTCCTCTAATATAGTTGAAAAGTTTTTATTATTTAAAAATTATCCTTTTCTTTGCCCATTATACCTAAAAAATGTGCAAAAGTCTAGCATTAGCTATATTTTCTATTTACAAATTATGAATCGAAAATGATAATGTCTTAATGTAACGAAATTGATTTTGTCCCAA
>CAMWMY010000011.1 GCA_947175465.1 uncultured Erysipelotrichaceae bacterium
ATACGAATCTCTTTTATTATAGATGATTGCTTCATAAATCTTTTTTATACATATATTACATTTTTTACATAAACAAAAGAAGATAGTAGCTTTTCCATCTTCTTTGTATATTATATTAATCAAAATTTAAGTCTAAAGAAACAGGACAATGATCACTTCCTAAAATATCTGTATGAATACTTGCTTCTTTAATATTTTCTTTTAAACAGTCAGATACTAAAAAATAATCAATTCTCCATCCAATATTTTTGCTTCTTGCAAAAAAACGATAACTCCACCAAGAATAAATTTCTTCTTTATCTGGATATAAATAACGGAAAGTATCGATGAATCCATCATTTAATAATGCAGTTATTTTCGCTCTTTCTTCATCGCTAAAACCAGGATTTTTCCGATTCGCTTTTGGATTTTTTAAATCAATTTCTTGATGTGCAACATTTAAATCCCCACATATGATAACAGGTTTTTTCTCTTCTAAACCTTTTACATAGGCTTTAAAATCATCTTCCCATTTCATACGATAATCTAAGCGTGCAAGACCTTCTTTTGAATTAGGAGTATACACTGTTACCATATAAAATTTTTCATATTCAGCAGTAATTACTCTTCCTTCATGCGAATGCTCTTCTATTCCAATATCATAAGAAACACTTAATGGTTTTTCTTTTGAAAATAAAATAGTACCACTATATCCTTTTTTATCCGCACTATTAAAATATTGATGATATCCTTCCGTAAAGATTTCTATTTGTCCTTCTTGCATTTTTGATTCTTGAATACAAAAAATATCCGCATCAATTTGTTGGAAAAAATCATAAAACCCCTTAGAAATACATGCGCGAATACCATTTACATTCCATGATACAAATTTCATTCTTATCACCTCTTCCTATTCATACCATATACATAATTATAATATATTATGAAAAAAAAGCTATTAAAAGTATTATGTTAATTAATGGAAATACACTTTTATTTTTACAGGTCAAAAAAAGGACAAAACAAAATGTTTCATCCATTTTTACTCCATAAATTCAAATTCTATATTACATAAAACAACGATATCTCCATCTTGACATCCTGCTACTCGTAATTCTTCATCCACTTTCATTTTACGCATTTTACGAGCAAAACGCATCATATCTTCCTCATTATCTAATTTACTTGTTTTGAATACTCTTTCAATTTCTTCTCCTACAAGTTGCCATCTACCATTTCCTAAATTTTGTATTTCAAAAGCTGGTGCTTCTGGTTCAAATTTATATAGAACTCCTTCTGCTTCTTTATCTGTTTCGTTATATAAAGGAAATTCTGGTGTAGAGGCTAATAAATCTGCTGTTTTATATAAAACGGCTTCCAATCCTTCATGAATAATCGTCGTTGTTTCGAAAACTTCAATATCAGGATAGGCTTCTTTAAACCTTTTTAAATTTTCTTGTGCTGGATCTAAATCCATTTTATTGGCAATAACAATTTGAGGGCGTTCCATAAGCCTATATTCATAGGTAGCCAACTCTTCATTAATAATTCGATAATCCTCAACAGGATCACGTCCATCATTGCTTCCCATATCGATAACATGGAGAATAACACGACATCTTTCTATATGACGAAGAAATTGGTGTCCTAAGCCTTTTCCTATGCTTGCACCCTCGATAAGTCCTGGTAAATCAGCCATTACAAAACTACGCCCATCTGGTACTTGTACCATCCCTAAATTAGGTGTAATCGTTGTAAAGTGATATTCTGCAATTTGAGGTTTTGCTTTTGATACAACCGATAATAAAGTTGATTTCCCAACACTTGGAAATCCTACTAAACCAACATCAGCTAACAGTTTTAATTCCACAATAACTTCTTTTTCTTCACCTAAAGATCCTAGTTCACTATATTGAGGAGCCGTATTTTTACTAGACTTAAAATGAAAATTTCCTCTTCCACCTTTTCCTGCTTTGGCAATAATCTCTCTTTGACCATGTCTTGTCAAATCAGCTATAATGCTTCCTGTCTTTACATCTTTTACGATGGTTCCTTGAGGTACTTTTACAATAAAGTCCTCTCCTGTAGCACCATGCATTTTTTTTGTTTTCCCATTATATCCATTTTCAGCTACAATTTTTTTATGATAACGTAAATCAAGTAATGTTGATTTTCCTTCATCTACTTCAAAGATAACATTACCACCATTACCTCCATCACCACCACTAGGGCCTCCAAAAGGTACATACTTCTCACGGCGAAAGGCTACAATACCATCTCCACCTTTTCCTGCTTTCACATAAATTTTTACACGATCAATGAACATCTTTACGCCTCCTTTCCATCATAAAAATAAATCCCCAAAGGGGATTTATTATGCTTGTGGATAAACAGAAACTTTTTTTCTATCTTTACCTAAACGTTCATACTTCACAATACCATTTACTTTCGCAAATAAAGTATCATCTCCACCTCTTCCAACATTTGTTCCTGGGTGAATTTTAGTACCACGTTGACGATAAATAATCGATCCTGCATGAGCAAATTGACCATCTGCTAATTTTGCACCAAGACGTTTTGACTCAGAATCACGACCATTTTTCGTAGATCCTACCCCTTTTTTCGATGCAAATAATTGAATATCTAAGATAAATTTCATCATTACACCTCCTCGTTATAAATTTTTATATATTCTTGATAAGATTTTTGTAAGGTATCTAATTGAATAAGCAATGCTTCTAGTAGCAATTGCACTTCATCTACCGCTTGTTTTATAACAGAAATATGGATATATGCTGTATCCATTTCCAAAAAACATGTATCTTTTACAAGCTTGTCTAAAGCATTCATCATTCCAATGGCTATGGAACTTACTCCTGCACATACAAGATCTTCGCCAGACTTCGCATAACCTGCATGTCCTTGAATTTGAATATCTTGTATAATAGAATGTTTTCGCTTTACACGAACTTTCACCATATAAATTATGCCTCAATTGCTTCTACAACTAATTTTGTATATGGTTGACGATGACCTTGTTTACGACGAGAACTTCCTTTTTTAGGTTTGTATTTAAAAATGATAATTTTTTTGCTTTTCCCTTGTTTTTCAACTTTAGCAGTTACTTTTGCTCCTTTTACATAAGGAGTTCCTACTCTTGTTGTTCTATTAGAATAAACAACTACTTTATCAAATACAACTGTTTCTCCTTCTTCTACAGGTAACTTTTCTACAAAGATAGTTGATCCTACTTCTACACGGATTTGTTTTCCACCTGTTTCAATAATTGCGTACATACTCGCACCTCCTTCTATGTTCTTCAGACTCGCCAAATAAGGTGATAGCTATCTATACTTAAACCTTATTATGAGCGGTTGTAAGCCATAAAAGACATACAACATTGTGATATTATCATATTATACATAATTTGTCAATTTTTTATTCGGATATAGAAAACGTTTCACATTCATTATTTCTACGTTATACCTTTTTCGATACCGTATAATCTTGCATATCAATTTTCTTTAATTTTTTGACTAAACATGAATTTTCACGATCAATCCTTCCTTCTACTAACAAATAATTTCCTTTAACAAGAATATCTCCATATCTTTTATAAATATTAGGCATACATGCAAGATCAAATTTTCCTGTTTCATCTAAGACACCAACAAAAAGCATTAACTCGTTATTTTTAGTATGATGTGTTTTTGTTTTTTCAATTTGGCATAAAAACTTCACATATCCTGAGGTATATTTTCTTAAATTAGCTAAGCATTTTAATGAAGGATCTATTTTTTGTCTTAGTTCATAAATAGGGTGATCGGATAAATAAAAGCCTATCACTTCTTTTTCTTTTTCATTTTGTAACATCTTATTTTCTTTTACCATAATAGGTACTGGCTTACTGACTAAATCAAAATTAATCATAATTTGATTCTCATCTTCGATTTTAACTAAATCAGCATAGCGTAATGCATCTTCTAAAGAAGCTATCATACTTGATCGATTCATTGAAAATTCATCAAGTGCACCTGCATAAATAAGTGATTCTATATTTTTTCGATTTACTTTTTTACTCGATACCCTTGCGACAAAGGCAAAGAAGTCTTCAAACTTTCCATTTTTATCACGCTCTTCTAGAATAGTATGACACACATTAACACCTATATTCTTAATACCTGTAAGAGGATAACGTAAAGCATTCCCTTCTATCTTATATCGATTTGAAGAAACATTCACACTTGGTAATAATATTTTGATATTACATTTTTTTGCTTCCAATATATATATACTTGTTTTTATCTCTGTTCCAATAACACTATCCAGTAAGGAACTGAAAAAATATAAAGGTGCATTGGCTTTTAAAAATGCCATTTGATAAGCTAACATCCCATAGGCAACAGAGTGTGAACGATTAAATCCATAATTAGCAAACTTCATAATTAAATTATAAACCTTATATGCCAATTCTTTTTCATATCCTAAAGAAATAGCTCCATTAATAAAATCATCTTCTAATTGCTTTAACTCTTTTTCTTGCTTTTTACTAATTGCTTTACGTAAGTTATCTGCTTTAGCTAAACTAAATCCTGATAATACTTGTGCAATTTGCATAATCTGTTCCTGATAAATCATGATTCCATAAGTATTATGTAAAATATCTTTTAATTTCGGATGGATATAATCTACCAATTCGGGATGGTCTCTTCGTTTCAAATATTCTGGTATATTATCCATAGGTCCTGGTCGATATAAAGCAATGGTCGCCACAATCTCTTCAAAATTTCGTGGCTTCATTTGGCGAATTAAATTTTGTATTCCTTCGGATTCTAATTGAAAAATACCAATAGTATTTACATTTTGAAGCATCTGAAAAGTTTTTTTATCATCTAAAGGAATATGTAAAATATCAAGCTTTTTTTCTCTTGTTTGGTTAATACGCTGTACAATATCATCAACAATCGTTAAGTTGCGAAGACCTAAAAAATCCATTTTGATTAAACCGAGTTCTTCTAAATACTCCATGGTGAATTGAGTAGCTAAAACACCATCATCAACTTCTATTAAAGGACATACTTCTTCAATGTCATCATTAGATAAAATAACTCCTGCCGCATGTTGTGAAATATGACGTGGAAGCCCTTCAAGTCGCAAAGAAATAGCAAATAATTCACGTAATTCTTTTGAAGAGTTTACCATTTGATTAAAACGCGGGTTATGATCATAAGCATATTGCAAAGTAACTTTTACAAGATTAGGTACCTGCTTACATAACATATCTACTTGACGTGCATTAATTTGCATAGCTCTTCCTACATCACGTAGTACTTGTTTCGCTGCTAACGTATTAAAAGTTAAAATATGAGCAACTCTTCTTTCCCCATATAACGATCGTACATAACGAATGACCTCATCTCTTCGATTATCAGGAAAATCTGTATCGATATCGGGCATTGAAATACGCTCAGGATTTAAAAACCTTTCAAATAGTAAATTGTATTTTATCGGGTCGGCATGTGTGATCCCTAGACAATAAGCGACTAAAGAGCCTGCAGCACTTCCACGTCCTGGACCAATGTAAATACCCTGTGTTTTAGCAAAGCGTATAAAATCCCATACAATTAAAAAGTAGTCTTCATAATGCATATTAATAATAACGCTTAATTCATAGTTTAAACGATCGATATATACTTGGGGAATTGTTTGAAACTGCATGCGTTTTGCTAATCCTTTATGGCATAGTTGTTTTAAATATTCAGCACTACTCACAGAAAATTTATTTTGAAAGTGCGGTAATGTTGCTTTTTTTAAATCAAAAGTTACATTACAAAGATCAGCAATTTCTTCCGTTGCCTGTAAATCATCTTCATCATAAAGTTGAGCCATCTCTTCTTTAGATCGATAATATCGACGAGAGCTATAATTTAGCATTTTATCATGAATCGATAATCCCTGTTGAATTGCACATAATGTTTTATAACTCTCTTCATCTTCTTTTTCACCAAAATAAATGCGTGAAAGAGCTACTGTTCGAGCTGATATTTCTTGGCAAAGTTTTTTCAGCACTTTATTTTTTATATGCAATAAACCACTATCATTTTCCGAAATAGATACATAAAACAAAGGAAAGGAAAGTTGACACTTTTGAATATAGGCTTTCATTTTAGAAACATCTTCATTTAAAAGATAAGTCTCTAAACTACTTTGATTTCTTGAGGTTAAAACAACACAGTCAGAAGTATAAGATGTAAGTTGTTGCAAAGAAAGCTTTTCTTTTTGAGTATTTAAATAAGTTGATAATTTTAATAACGATTGGTATCCTTGATCATTTCTTGCTAAAAGAATAAAACTATATTGAACGCCCTCTTCTTCACAATCTACTTCCAAACCAAAAATAGCTTTAATTCCTTTCTTTTTACAAGCATGATGAAAAGCCATAGCTCCATGCATGACATTTTTATCAGTTAAAGCTACAGCTCGATAACCATAACGCAAAGTAAAATCAACAATTTTCGAAACGGTTAACGTACTTTCTAATAACGTATAAGAGCTTCTCACATGCAAATGAATACTCAAAACACTCACCCTCTTTTCTTTTATTTTATCATAACTTCCTACTTATATTCTATAAAAAAGAAAGAAACGTTACTATTAAAAACATTTCTTTCCTTTTTCCCATATTGTCCTTTCCACTTTTATTAGAACAATAAAGTGAACCTTTTGCTTAGCATAGTATCTAAACCTTCAGGTTCACTTCAAACTTAATATTTAGCTAGAACTTTCATCATCTTTATACTGTTAATTCACTTTTTATACGTTCTTGTAAATCATGAATTAATTGATCAACTTCTTGGCTCGTCAATCCTCTTACCCCACAGGCCAAACGATGACCTCCTCCATGGTATTGATTAGCAATATCATTAATTGTTACACGTTGTGAACGTAAGCTTCCATTATAAAGAATCTCTCCTTGTTCATTTTCTGGATTTTCTACAAATAATGCCCAAATTTCAAATTCATGAACACTTCCTAAGGCATATACTTTTTCTTTTGCCTCTTTTAAAGTGAGGCCAAATTGCTTATAATCTTCTTCTCCCACTTTAATATAGGCTACGCCATCTTGAAATGTAACATGTTGTTGAAGATAAGCTTCATATTGAAATTCTTTATAACTTCTAGAAAAATGCTCACGATTCACACTAGCGATATCAATACCAAAAGATAATAAATAAGAGGCTACTTGCATTGTTTGATAAGATGTTGTTGGAATTGAAAATTGTAAAGTATCAGATATAATCCCACTATACAAATAGCGGGCACATACTGGAGGCAATTGTTCATTATGTTGTTGAAATATTTTCGCAACAATTTCACAAGTAGCTCCAGCAGTTTCTTCAACAAATTCAAGATCAGCAAATGTTTCTACAAACACATGATGGTCAATTTTTATTTTATATTTCGCTAACTTCCATCTCTCATCATCAATACGTTTAGAATTTGGTGTATCTAATACAATCGCCAAAGAAGAAATTAATTCCTCATCTTCTACTTCATCAATAGCTGGAAATAATTTAGCGCTAGAGCCAAGAGACTTTCCCAGTGCATATACTTTTTTATGTGGATATTTTTCTTGAATCCATGTTTTCATACCAAATTGAGAACCTAAGGCATCGCAATCAGCATTTATATGACGATAAATTGCTATTGTATCAAATTGTTCAACAAGCGAAAAGAATTGTTCTATCATCTTATTTTCCCATTAATTGATATGTATCACGTGCAATAACAAGTTCTTCATTGGTAGGTACTAACCAAACAGCTACTTTACTATCTGCTGTTGTTAATAAAGTTTCTTCTCCTCTTGCTTTTGCATTGATCGCTCTATCTAATTTTATTCCTAATGAACTTTCTAATTGTGTACAAATACATTCACGAATATTAGTATCATTTTCTCCAATACCACCTGTAAATACAATTGCATCTAATCCACCTAATTGCACAAAGTAAGATCCTATTGTACTTAGTACACGGTTTGCATAAATTTTAGTTGTTAAAAGAGCTGCTTCATTCCCTTCTTTACAAGCATCTTCAATATCACGAGCATCGCTAGAAATTCCACTTACTCCTAACATTCCTGATTTTTTATTTAAAATGTTCTCGATTTCTTCTGCTGATAAATTTTCTTTTTTCATTAAAAAAGGTACAATTGCTGGGTCGATATCTCCACTACGTGTTCCCATCATAACTCCTGCAAGAGGTGTAAATCCCATAGATGTATTAATTGATTTTCCACCATCCACAGCACTGATACTTGCTCCATTTCCTAAATGGCAAGTAATAATTTTTGTATCTTCTAATTTTTTATTTAGCAATTGTGCACAACGTTGAGATACATACATATGTGATGTTCCATGAAACCCATATTTTCTAATTTTATATTTGTCATAGTATTCCATAGGAATTGGATAAATGTATGTATCTTTTTCCATTGTAGAATGAAAAGCTGTATCAAATATGAATGCATGAGAAGCATGAGGTAAATTCTTTTGAAATGCACGATATCCAATTAACCCAGCTGGATTATGTAAAGGTGCTAAATCACTTAAACTTTCAAATGTTTTTACAACTTCATCATTTACTAAAACACTCTTTGTAAAAGCTTCTCCTCCATGAACGGCTCTATGTCCTACACCTTGAATTTCATCTAAATTACTTACAATATCATATTTTTGTAAAGCCTCAAGTAATAACGAAACTGCTTTTTCATGATCAAGGATCGGTAATACTTCTTTTCTTTTTTCACCATTCACTTTAATCGTAAAAATAGCATCTTCAAATCCTATTCTCTCTACAATTCCACTTGTTAAAACCTTTTCTTCAGGCATTTCAAATAATTGAAACTTTAAAGATGAACTACCTGCATTCACTGAAATAACTTTCATTGCTATATCCTCCTTTTACTCTATTTCTTCTAGCTGTTCCACAAGCGCATTCACTTGTGAATTTTTCAGTACTTTTATTTTATCATAAATTTGTGTTCGAATCTTATACTTTGCAACAAGTTTTAATTTTTTTTCATATTCTTGTAAAGAAGAAGTTGCCCTTTTAATATGATCGCTGATTGCACTACGCGATGTTCCCATATGTACTGCAATCTCTGATAAAGAAAAATCTTCTTGAAAATAAAGCATTAATACTTCTTTTTGTTTATCTGTTAATAGTGCTGCATAAGCATCTAACAGTGCATTCATTTCTTCAGTTTTTTCAATCATCTTGGGAAACTAACTCCTCACATATTCCATATAAATAAGTATCAATATCAAATGGACGTAAATCATCTTCCTTTTCTCCAAGTCCAATGTATTTTACAGGAACACCTAATAAATCACGAATAGCAACAACAATACCTCCTTTTGCAGTACCATCCATTTTAGTTAGTACAATTCCTGTAACTGCTGTAGCTTCCATAAATATTTGTGCTTGGGCAATTCCATTTTGACCGGTAGTAGCATCAAGAACAAGCCACACTTCATGAGGAGCACCAGGAATTTCTCTTTCAATTACACGCTGCATCTTACTTAACTCTTTCATTAAATTGCTTTTATTTTGCAAACGTCCTGCAGTATCCGCAATAAGATATTCTATTTGATGATCTTTTGCATAGCGGCAAGCATCTACTAAGGCAGCACTTGGGTCTCCATTTTCTCTTCCTTTGATACAAGGTACTTGTAAACGATCAGCCCATTTTGCTAATTGATCAATAGCCCCTGCACGAAATGTATCTGCAGCTGCAACTGCTACACGATGCCCATCCATTGCAAATAACTTTGTAAGCTTAGCTGTTGTAGTTGTTTTTCCACTTCCATTCACTCCTACCATTAAAATAACCGTTGGCCCATCTTCATTTTTTCTCATAGGAGGATCTTCATGGCTATTGTACATTTGCGCCATAACTTCAATTAAACACTCGCTAATTTGTTGAAAGCTATGCAATTTCTCATCAAGAGCACGATTTTCTACTTGATCGATAATTTTTTGTGCTGTATGGATTCCTATATCCGCTTCTAATAAAATAACCATCAGCTCTTCTAAAAAAGCCTCATTGACACCTGTAAAACTCAAAGCTAGCGATCGAATACGATCTCCAAAAGTTTTTCTAGACTTATTTAAACCACTTAAATAACGATCACCATCTTTTTTGGTTTGAAATACTTGCTTTAACTTAGAAAAAATTCCCATATTCTTCTACTCTCCTTGCTTCTGTATCATATGAACAGCATCTTGAAGTTTCACTTTTAAGATTTGAGAAACACCATTTTGTTGCATGGTAACTCCATATAAGGCATCACATTGGGCCATAGTTCCAGGACGATGCGTTACTGTAATAAATTGACTCTCTCCTCGAAATTTCGCTATATATTTTGCAAATCGTTCAACATTTGCTTGATCAAGTGCTGCTTCTACCTCATCAAAAATACAAAGAGGCATTGTTCTTGCTTTTAATATCGAAAATAAAACACAAATAGCAATTAGTGATTTTTCACCCCCAGAAAATAATTTTATATTTTGAACATTTTTTCCAGGTGGTTGTACATCAATATCAATTCCTGTATTTAATATATCTTGTGAATCTGTCATAAACAATCGTGCTTTCCCACCACCAAATAAACTGCGGAAAACATCATTTAATTCATGATTAATCTTTTGAAACATATCATTGAATTGTTGCATCATAACTTCATCCATTTCATGAATAGCTTCTAATATTTTCGCTTTAGCATTTTGTAAATCTTTTCGCTGATCTGTTAAGAAATGAAAACGTTCACTTACTTCTTTATATTCCATTGGTGCATCTAAATTTACATTTCCTAAGCGCATCATTTCTTGGCGTAAAGTAACCACTTGTTTTCTTGCCTCTTGCATATCCATGCTTAAATCACGCTTTTGTGTTTGGGCATAAGCAAATGTCATCTCATAGTTTGTACTCAATCGCTCTAATGCACTTTCCAATTGCGTTTCTGCTTTTACACGTTGTAATTCAATTTCACGCTCTTGTTGATGCAACTGATTCAATTCACGACGCAATTCTTTAATTTGGATTTCTTTACGTTCTAGTTCACTTCCAGCTTTCATTCGACGCTCTCTTTTATGTTTTGTTTCTGCCAAAATCATATCTCGCCGAGAATATTCATTACTCAATTTAACAACTAGATCATCTTCTACGATATCTTCTTTATCACGCTCATCTTTTGGCACAAGCTGCTCATAATCTGCTTTTAAACGCTCATATTTTGATCGTTTTACTTGAACAATTGGTTCCAGTTGAGCAATTGAAATTTGCAATTGAACTAACTCAGAGTTCATAGCTTGTTGTTTATTTTGTAAAGTAGAAAATTGCTCTTTTAAATTTTCTACTTTCATCACTTGCCCTTCTAAGCTTTGTAAAATTTGATTCAATTCTTTTTGGATGGTAAGTGGCGAAGCTAATGACTTCGTATTTCCTCCACTCATACTTCCTCCCTTATGTACAACATCTCCTTCTAACGTCACAATTTTATAATAATATTGCAATCGTTTAGCTAACTCATTTGCATGAACTAATGTATCACAAACAAGAACATTGGCTAAAAGACTATCTTTTACAAGATCATAGATTTCCTCATTTTCTACAAAAGTATTCGCTGTTCCTAAAAATCCTTCTGTATTCTGTGCTAACATGAGATGCTCTTTATGAATAGGTCGCACTTTTAAAACACTCATAGGTAAAAAAGTCGCTCGACCTGATTGGTTTTTCTTTAGAAAAGCAATCGCATGGCGTGCAGCTGCTTCATCTTGGGTAACAACATGATACATCGATCCACCAAGTGCATTAGAAATTGCCAATTCATAATTTACTTTAGGCTTTAAAACTTGAGATACAACTCCTAGTACGCCTAATAAAATATGCTGTGCTTCCATGACAGCTTTAACTCCTTGTTGGTGATTAAATGGCTGCTTCATCAAATTTTGTAAAACATCTTTTCGATTTTCTAATTTATTTAGAAAAGAAGTAGCTTGTGTATTTTCACTCATACAAGAAGAAACATCCATGTCTATCTGCATTTGCTGTTTCTTTTTAAGATCATAATCAATTTGTAAATCTTCATAACGTTTCAAACGGTCTTGATATTCATAATGTGCTTCTTCCATCATCGCTTTAAGCTCTTTTGCTTTTTCTTTCTTACTTGCAAACTCTAAAGCATATTTTCGTTTTTCATCTAACTCTATTTTTCTAGATTCTAATACTTGGATTTCATTTACAACATTTGTGTAATCTCCCTGCAATTTATGAATTTGTTGATCCAAAACAGACATTTCTTTACGTAATTCTTGATTTTTTAAATCTTCAACTTGAATCGTTGTCTCATGCATAGCTTTTTGTGTATCCAAATCAAAAGCTTTTTTCTTTAATTCATCAATTTTTTCACTTAACTTCTCAATTTCATCAACGATAACACTAACCTCAATTACTTCAAGTGCTTGTTTCTTTTCAAGATATATTTCTGCTTTCTCAGCTTGCTTTTGCAAAGGAATTACTTGACGTTCCAATTCAGTAATAATATCGTCTAGTCGCAATAAATTTTCTTCTGTTCTTTTTAACTTTCCTAAAGATTCTTGCTTTCTTTTTTTATATTTGGCAACCCCTGCTGCTTCTTCAAATAAAGCACGTCTTTCTTCTGGCTTTGCATCAGCAAAAGCGGAAATGTTTCCTTGTGAAATAATCGATAAAGAATCTCTTCCTAATCCACTATCCATAACCAAATTCAATACATCTTTTAAACGACAAGGTGTTTTATTAATAAAATACTCACCTTCTCCACTATGGCGATGCAAACGTCTTGTAATCTCTACTTCTTCATATTCAATATTTAGATAATGCTTTGTATTATCAAAAACTAAAGTAACTTCCGCCATATTCACAGCTTTTCTTTGCGTAGAACCGTTAAAAATGACATCCGTCATCTGATTTCCACGAAGCGATTTTACACTTTGCTCTCCTAGCACCCATCGTATTGCATCATTAATATTACTTTTCCCACATCCATTAGGACCAACAATCCCGATGACATCACTATCAAAAGTAATAATTGATTTATCTGCAAAAGATTTAAAACCTTGTAATTCAATCCTTTTTAAGAACATAAAAGACCTCCATTCGATCTTATAATTTTTGTAACTATTATAACATACTATTCACTTTTACGAAAGTTCATCACAAGTAGAATACCATCATAAATATTTCAAATATCAGAATACCTTTCTTCTCTTTTATAAAGACTTCCTTTTTCTCATCCTTTTATACTTCTTGTCTCCATAATAAAAAGAGATGATTTATAAATTTCATCTCTCTCACATAAGATTTCTAAAATAATCGAATAATATCTTGCCAAGTTGCTAAAACCATAATTCCAACAAGCAAGAGTACACCTGCTCCCATAAGAATTGTTTCTACTTTTGGCCCTAGTGTCCGTCCACTTATTTTTTCAATAACTGTAATAAATATACGTCCACCATCTAATACAGGTAAAGGTAATAAATTAAAAATACCTATATTCAAAGATAATAATGCAATTAAAGATAAAATAGATACAAAACCTGTTTGTGCAACATCTGAAGTAATTTTAAAAATTCCAACAGGCCCACTCAAGTTTTGAAATCCTACACCTTGCACTAACTTAGCTAAAGCATTCCCAATACTTTGAGCTCCTTTTACTAACTCTTCTGTTCCATAACGAAATGAATCTAAAAAAGTAATTTCTTTAATATTTGGTGTTAGCGTTATTCCTAAATAATATCGATTTTCATCTTTTATATATTCTGGAGTCAATAATAATGTTTCAATTTTTCCATTTCTTTCTACTTTAAATGTAGTTTCAACAGGATAATATTGAATATGCTCACTTATTTCATTAAAATTTTTCGGTTGAAAAGTAATGGAATTAGAACTTACTTCGACAACACGATCATTCGCTTGAAAACCTGCTTTTTCAGCTGGAGAACCTTCTACAACCCCAGCAATAACTGGTTCTGGTG
>CAMWMY010000012.1 GCA_947175465.1 uncultured Erysipelotrichaceae bacterium
CCATTCTTATCTGAATGCCCCTTTTATGCTTCCCCCTTTCTAATGTATAATTACTATAACATGTAGACTTATATTATTCAATATAAGTCTACAATATAAATATACAATAATAAAAAAAAGCACATTTGTGCTTTATAATAAAAACCGTGTAGCTAATTGAAAATATACAAATAGACTCAATGCATCAACTACGGTTGTAATCAATGGTCCTGCCATAACTGCTGGATCAAATTTTAACTTCTGCGCAATAACAGGTAATGTACACCCTACTAACTTTGCCATCCCTACAGTTACAAATACAGTTAAAGATACAATGAGCGAAGTCTTCATATCTACAGTACCCATAAATAATAAAATACGTAAAAAATTGACGCCTCCCATAATCATTCCACAAAGCAATGCAATACGAATTTCTTTCCACCATATTTTCATCATATCGCTTGTTTTTAGCTCTCCTGTCGCTAAAGCACGAATAACCATTGTACTTGCTTGATTTCCGGCATTTCCTGCAGCATCCATAAGCATAGGGATAAAAATAGATAAAGCGACATTCGCTTGCAACATAGCTTCATAATTAGCCATAATTTGCCCTGTAAATGTAGCTGAAATCATTAAAATAAGTAACCATAAGATACGTGATTTCGCCATTTCTAACACACTTGTATCTAAGTATGTTTTATCCATAGGAGTAATCGCACTCATCTTATGAATATCTTCGGTGGCTTCCTCATGAATAACATCGATAATATCATCAACCGTTACAATCCCAATTAAACATTTATCATCATTAACAACAGGAATTACTGTAAGGTCATATTTTTCAAAGAGTTTTGCAACATCTTCTTGATCATCTGTAGTTTTTACATACACTAAATCAGTATTCATAATTTCAGATACAGGTTCTGTTTGATCGCTCAATAATAAATTACGAAGGGTCACAACACCACGTAAAACTTTGCGCTCATCAGTTATATAACAATAATGGATGGTTTCTGCAGTTGATCCTTGTTCTTTTATTTTACGAAAAGCAACAGGAACAGTATCTGTTTCTTTTAATACGACAAAGTTCGTAGACATAATCGATCCTGCACTATTTTCTTCATAGCTTAATAATTGATTAATTTCTACTCTTTGTTGAGGACTTGCATTTTGAAGAATATGATGCACGATATTAGCTGGCATTTCTTCAATAAATTCAATGATGTCATCATCATATAAAGCATCCAACATTTCTTTAATCTGAGGTCCTGTAAAAGCTTGAATTAGCTCTTCTTGCTTATCATGAGATAAATAAGCAAATATTTGAGAAGTAATATCTTTTTTCAATGTTTTAAATAAAAATAAAGCTTCTTGTAAAGTTAACTCCCCTACAAGTTCACTCATATCTACAATATTATATTCTTCAAATACTTCTCTTAATTGGCCTATTTTTTTATGCCATATGAGTTCTTTTAACTCCTGTAATGTGATCATTATAGATGTATCCATGTGCCCACTCCTTTCTATGTTTTATTGTACCCTTTTTTTACTCTTTATGACAAGTAAAATCCTATGATATGTAAGTATTTTACATAAAAAAGACAAGGTCTACTATTACCCTTTTCCCTTGAGACCTTGTCTTTGATCGTAGTCTTTTAAAATATTAGTTTCATAGCTAACAATCATCTTTTCTTTTCTACGATATTGTTTTAAAGCAATGGTAAGAATACGATCTAATAAATCTGTAAATGTTAAATCTTTAGGCTCCCATAAATAAAAAGCCAAAGAACCAGGAATCGTGTTCATTTCATTTACTAAAACGGTATCATGATCTACATCAATTAAAAAGTCAATACGAACAACACCGCTTATTTCCATTTCATAAGCTACTTGTTTTGCAAGCTCCTTAATTGTATTTTCTTGTTCGAACGATAATACTGCTGGGATTTCTCTTGATGTACTAACCATCCCTTTTGATTTCCCACTTCCTTGATATTTGTCTTCATAAGATAAAATAAGATCATGTTTATGAACTTCCTCTAAACAACTCACTTCATAATGCTCTCTATCCCCTAATACTGATGCATTCACTTCACGCATATTTTCGATTACTTTTTCTACCACTACTTTTTCATCATATGCAAATGCTTCTATGATTGCTTTATATAACTGTTCTTGATTTTCTACGAGTTGAATTCCTATACTACTTCCTAAATTCGCAGGTTTAATAATCAATGGATAGCCTAAATGTTCTGCTTTTTCAAGCCATAGAGAACTCTTATTTACCTCTTCTACGGTTGTATAAAACCAAGGTGCTATCGGTATTTTAGCATAAGATAATAATTTTTTCATAATTACTTTATCTTGTCCAATGGCACATGCACATACATCACTTTGGCAAAAAGGAATACCGATGGTTTTTAAATATCCTTGAATACTCCCATCTTCTCCATTTGTTCCATGGAGGATAGGAAATACAATATCAATGCGATATGCTTTTTTGTTCATCCATCCATGTTTTTGTTCTAAATAAAAGTATTGTTGCTTCTTAACAAAATGGTATGTCTTTTTGTTTTTTAATAGCGTTGTAATATCTTTATATTGCTCAATTTCTTTAAATGCTTCTCCTGTATACATTTCTTTATCTTTAGCGATATAAATGGGAATTATATCATATTTATGATGATCGAGTGCTTTCATCACTTGCATAGCAGATAAAATACTAATTTCATGCTCAACAGATGCACCTCCAAACATAACACCTACTTGTATTTTCATAGACGTTCCTCCTCATATTCAATTTAGTCTATGCATAAGCCTACATTTGGTTAATGATTAAATGCATCAGGTAAATCATTTTCAATTAATACAGTATCTTCTTTTTGAGCTACCTTATCTAATAATTGAAATGCTTCTTGTACAGTAGAAACAACATGAATGCATTGCTTTGGAAAACGAGCTTCCTTCAATCCATCAACAATATCTTTCGTCTGCTTAATTCCAACAAGAATAACTATATCACAACAATGAGCCATTTGTTTGGCAAATGTATGATGCTCTTGCTTTGTAATGTCTCCTAAGTCGATAAATCCTGGGGTCACTAAAATACGCTTATGAGGCATTTGTTTTAATACTTGTAAAGAATAAGAAGCCCCTTTAGGATTTGAATTATACGCATTATCAATAAGCGTATAATTCGGCATTTGTTTTACTTGTAAACGATGTTCTACATAAGGAAGTTGAGCAATAATAGAAGCGAGTTTTTCAAATGAAATATGCAATGTATGGGCAACAGCTACAGCTGCTAAAATATTTAGCACATTATGCTCTCCAAGAAGTTGTGTTTTCACATCATAGGTTTCTTCTTTATGCTTTATTTGAAACTGTGTTCCATCTTTGCTGTAGCGTATATGACAAGCTCTATAATCAGCATCTTCATGAATCCCAAACCATACAACTTTGCATTTATTACGCAATCTATATTTCGTAATATGTGGATCATCTTTATTCAAAAAAGCAATCCCATGAGCCGGTAAACTTTCAGCTAATGACATTTTTTCTTGAATAATATTTTCCATCGTTTGAAAAGTTTGTAAATGCTGAGGCCCTATTGCTGTAATTACTGCCATCTGCGGTTGTACAAATTGAGCTAATTCTTGAATCTCATGAATATGGTCAGCACCCATCTCACAAATAAAAATCTCATGTAATGGCTTTAATAATGTTCGTATGGAAATCGTTATCCCCATCAAATTGTTATAGGAGTGAGGTGTCATAAAACTATAATATTCATCACATAAAAGTGATTGTAAAATAGTTTTCACACTTGTTTTTCCATAGCTTCCTGTAATTCCTATCGTCGATAAATTGGTATGTGCTTGTAGCATCTTTCTAGCATCTTTTACATAATATCCACGAATTTGTTTTTCAATAGGCAACATCCCTGCTGCAATTAGAAATAACAAAAACCAAGGCCCTACAAAAATAAGGGGCAAGCTTATAATTTGTATACGAATCTCCCATTGAATATAAAAATAAAAGAAGACACTATAAAAAAGATAATATGCAATCAGCAATCTTTGTACACGATGTGTATACACAAGAGGTTTAATGTATTTTTTATGATCATCTATTTTCATACAAAGATAGCTATAAATAAATAAAAGAAGTGTAAATAAAATCGTTATATTTTTATGATTATATAAAATAAGCAAGCCAAGGATAGGAAGAAAAGCTAAGACATATTTTCCAATATAAGGAGCTTTTCGTTGTATCGTTTGTTTAATCCAATAAAAGTAGCGCTCTTGTTGATAACGGTTTTGTTGATACATATGAATTGCTTCTTTTGTAGGGATGTATACAAAGAGTAAGAGTGCTAAAAAAAGCATAAACTTTATCATCTCAATCCCTCCTCAAAAAATATTGTATAATTTTTATAAAACGATGACTTTGATGAAAATAAGCAAAATGATCATCTTTCTCTAAGACGACTAAAGTTGCATTCTTCATCATTTGTTCCATCTTTTTCCCCATCCATAGAGGGGTTTGATTATCTTCTTCCCCCCATACTAGAAGTGTTTCTACATTAATGTTCGCTAATTCTTTGGTAATATCTTCATTCACTGCTTTGACCATAATTTCTCGCATTCTTGAACTTGCTTGTCGATAATCACTACTTCCTGCCTGTATGGGCAAAGAAAGCTTTTTACATAATTTATAACTATATACCTTGCAATAATATAACAAGGTTCTCTTCTTTCGAATGCCTGCAGCTCCTGTTAATACCATTTGCTTAATCGGATAATGCAAAGCATAGCGAAAAGCAATTCTAGCTCCAAACGAATGGGCAATCAAAATAACTGGTTCTTTTTGAATACCTTGTACAATTTCATGTATAAAATGAGCATAATCATCACAAGACCATGCAGTACTTGGTTCTTCACTTTCTCCAAAACCAGGTAAATCAAGATTTAAAACTGTATATTGATCTGCAAAAGCATCTTGTATGAATTGCATCATTTGCATATTTTGTCCCCAGCCATGTAATAAAACAATGAGAGGACCTGTTCCTTTCCTTTGTATATTTACCTTTTCCATATCCCTTCTCCTTATACCTTTTCAGTATATGTAAATAGAATATGTTTTAGAATTTTATTCTATAAAATTCTTACTCATTAAAAAAGCTGTTACTTTCATAACAGCTCCTTTATCTATAAATTCTAAAAATAACGCCTTCACTCGTATTTTCACCACTTACTTGATAATGATTTGCACGAACTACTTTGGATACAATAGATAAGCCTAATCCAAATTTTCCACCTTGTCCTTTTTCAAATGGTTTAAATAAAACACGAAGTCTATCTTCACTCATACATGGTCCATCATTCGCTATACATAATCCATCTTTCGCACTTAAATGAATTGTAATTTTGCTATTTGCATAGCGGAAGGCATTTTCTATCAAGTTTTCTACTGTAACTCTCCAAGGCTCTTCTAAACCATCAAACATAATATCTTCTAAATCCGTCTCAACAACAATATCAGGGCGTATTACTTTCGTATTTAAAAGGACTTTTTCTACAATTTCTTTCATAGAAACACTTGCCCCCTCACAGTCTTGTGAAATCAAGTATTCAACACGATTCAAGAATAATAAACTATGTACTTTATGTTCTAAGCGATCAGCGTTATCAATAATGACATCTACACTTTTTTCTAAAGTTTCATATGGATATATACCATCTTTAATACTTTCTCCATAAGATTTAATCGTCGCAATAGGCGTTTTTAAATCATGTGATATATTATGAATCATCTCTTCTTTTGTTTTTTCTTGTTTCTTTAACTCATTTCTCATACTTACAAGAGCATCTGCCAATTCTCCAATTTCATCTTTTCGATGCACCTTCATCTTTGGTTCATCTCCATCTTTCATCTGTTCTATAAAGTTTCGAATTTGATTTAATGGATGAATTAAGCTAGCAACCCAAATCATAAGAATAATAAAGAAGAAGCCAACAACAAAGACGGTAATATTAATGACACTGCTTACAACCGTATCTTTAAATGATTCTAAATATTCACTATCTGTAATAGAAATCAGCGTCATTGTATTATTTACATTGGTAATACGATAATAAAACTTTTTATGATTCGTAAAAGTAAAGTTTTGTGATTCTCCATATCCAATAACGTATTTCTTATTCCTTAAAATATCTCTAAGCAATTCATCATTTTGTTCAATTTTATTGGTATTAGTAAAAGATATGCCTGTATCATTCATAAAAATATGCGATAGTGATTGTTCTTTAAATATCCTACTTAATTGTTCAAGCGATAATTGTGAACTCATCGTTGCTATCATATTATTTTGTGAATGTTCTAAAGTCATAAACATTTGCTTTTGAATAATTCCTTCTACATTCCCTATCAAATATACAAAAAAGAAAGCAGAAAAGAATGCTACAAAGAAAAAGATAAGCGAAAAAAGCTGTTGTGATAAAGAGAATCGACTAATAAATAACTTAAAACGACGCATATTATCCTAAACGATAACCATAACCATAAATAGTATGAATCGTTAAATTCGGCAATTTTTTACGTAATCTTCTTAATGTATCATCAACAACACGATCACTTCCATAGTAGTTTTCTTCCCATACATTCATTAATATCTTTTCACGGCTAAAAGCAATTCCTTTATGTTTAATAAACATCATTAACAAGTCAAACTCTTTTGTTGTAAGATCAATTTCGATATCTTTATCAAATACTTTACGTTGTTCTTCATCAAGTTCATATCCATCAATTTGAATACGACAATTTTCATTTTTATAAACTCTTTTTAAAACATTATTTACACGCAACACTAATTCTTTTGGAGAAAAAGGTTTGGTGATATAATCATCACTTCCCTTTTCTAAACCGATAATACGATCAAATTCTTTATCTCTTGCAGACATAAAAATAACAGGAATGTCACTACCTTTTAGTCTTATTTCCTCAATTAAATCAAACCCACTTTTATCATCTAGCATAATATCTAAAATCCATAGATGCACATCATCCATAGCATGTATACGAGCATCTTCATATGTATAATAAGAATGTACTTCATATCCTTCTTTTTTTAAATATTGACATACTAAATCATTGATGGCTATTTCATCTTCTACAACACAAATAATTTTCTTCATAGCTATCACCTCATTTCCATTGTAGCATAAAAACCACGAAAAAAAAGGACTTTCTTAAAGTCCTTGCGTTTTTATAAAATTTACTACATGAGTGACATATTTCTCACATAATTGATCACTCTTTGCTTCTACCATAACTCTTACTAATGGTTCTGTTCCACTTGGTCTTACAAGAATACGACCATCTTCTCCTAATTCTTTTGCTACTTCTTCAATGCATGCAAGTAAAGAGGCATCTTTTAAAGCAGCTGCTTTATCTTTCACAGGTACATTTTGTAATAACTGTGGATAAATAGTTAAATCTTGTGATAACGTTTTTAAAGAATGCCCTGTATTTTTCATGATTTCTAATAATTTTAGTGCAGAGAGTATTCCATCTCCTGTATTGGCATGGTCTTTAAAAATAATATGTCCACTTTGCTCTCCACCAATTCCATAATCATCTTTCAACATGCACTCAAACACATATTTATCTCCTACGGCTGTTTGCTCATAGCGAATTCCTTTACGGTCAAATGCACGATACAATCCAAGGTTAGACATAACAGTAGTAACTACTGTATCCTTCTTTAATATTTGTTTATCAAACATGTAACATCCACAAATGTATAAAATATGATCTCCTGTTACAAGCTCTCCTACTTCATTTACTGCAATCAAACGATCTGCATCCCCATCAAAAGCAAACCCAGCATCGTATTTTCCACTCTTCATAAGTTCTTGTAAACCTTCAGGATGCGTAGAACCACAGTGTGTATTAATATTAATTCCATCTGGTTCACTATGAATCACATCAACACTAGCTCCTAAGCTTGTAAATAGTTCATACGCACAGCTTGTCGCACTTCCATTAGCTAAATCAAGGGCAATGCGCATTCCTTGTAAAGAAACAGGCACACAGCGACGTAAATACGATTGGTAAATCTCCATGCCTTCTACATATGAGACTACTTTTCCAATTGCTTGATCAACAGCTAAAGAAATAGTAGCTTGTCCATCCATATAAGCTTCAATTTTTTCTTCAATCTCAGCATTCATCTTCATCCCTTGACCATTAAATAATTTAATTCCGTTATCATAATAAGGATTGTGCGATGCACTTACCATAATTCCACAATCAAATTGTTGATCTTGAATAAGATAAGATACACTTGGCGTAGGACATACACCTAACAAGTACACAGTTGCACCCGTTGATGTTGCCCCAGCTGCAAGTCCCATTTCAAACATAGAAGAAGATAAACGTGTATCTTTTCCAATTAAAATTTTTGCAGGTTTCTTTTTGCTGTAATACCACCCAAGATATTCTCCAATTTTTATGGCCATAGAAAGCGTCAAACTATCATTTGCACGCCCTCTTACACCATCTGTACCAAAATATTTTCCCATAATTACACCTCTATTATTATTTTATATTAATTTCAATCATTGTTGTCGATTTTCGCAACTCATAAGTTGCCAATTTATTTTTCCCTGTTACAGTTAATGGTAACTCTCTTACTCCTCCAGAAGTCACATTTGCTAAATCTATAACAACGGTAATATCTTCCGCTGTAATTGTATCCAAGATACCTTGTGCTCCTTTTACAATAACTGTTGTATAAGCCTCAGATGCGTCTACCGGCTTTAGATCCATATTTTCTGGTTTATTTTTATATAAAATAGGTACTTGTGTAATTTCTTTTGTTACACTATCTTCCAACTTAATACTAATATTCACTGTTTTTAAACTTGCTTTCGTTATTCCATTTGGCAATACGATTGGCATTGGTATACTCATATCAGAAGTAAGTGTACTTGCTGGAATAGAAATCGGTAATTCCGTTATCGCATCTAGCATTTTCTGTGGTCCATATAAAGTAACCGCTTGATAATCTAAAGTATAAGAAGCAATCGCTTTTCCATTTGGTACCATACCAATAGGTACAATCGTAATCGGCACATTTTTATTTGGTGTCGATACACTTACTTTGGTTTTCATCGTCTCCGGTATAATATCAACACTCATCTGATTTCCTTGTTGATCATAAGCTACTAATTTCGAATCTGTTTCAAAATCGCTACTTACACCATTTACATCAATCAATGCTTTTACAAAAGCGATTTGATTAATCGTATCTTCCGATGCACGTACAACAACTTCTCCTTGCTCGAATTCTGGCTCACTTAAAGCATAAATATTATCCATTTTACTCGTATTTACAAAGTCATATCCTAAATTAAAACGCTTAGATATTTTCTTTTTAATTGTCACAACAGCAGTTGAAGGTTCTAATTTAACATCTAAACGTGATGAGAAATTTTTCGGTTGTAAGTTTACCTCATGCGTACCCTCACTTAAATCTGTTAAATCTGCATACACTTGATAGTTACTTTGTGAGCGAACAAGTTGAATATCGTTCAACTCTCCAATCGCAGTTACTTTAACTGTTGCTGGTAATCCTTCTACTTCATAAGCTTGTTGTGATATTTCTGCACTTACAGCGACATTATTTAATTCAACACTTTGCTTATTAGAAGTAAATAAGTTCCCATTTTCTTTTCCTGCACGAATAAGAAAGAAGAACAATACCGCTAGCATTAATGCTACAAGCTTTCCATGTTTTTGGTTAAATAATAATTTATCTAGCCACCCACTCAACCATCGAAAGAATTTAGCAACCGAATTTTCTACATTCGCATAAGTTCTAGCAAACGTCTGTCCTTTTTCCGCAATTGCCTTTGCCAGCTCTGTTTTTCCTTCAGAACTTAATTGCGATTTTTTTCGTCTTGCCATTGATCATCCATCCCTTCTTTTTCTTCTTTAGAAGCTAATGTTGCCTTACTAGATTTATAATTTAGAATGATTGTATCTGGATCAATAACATCATCTAATAAAGAAACTATTTCTTTAGAAATTGATGTTTGAGGGGTACGTTTTACTACTTGCTTATCTTCCATATTGGCTTGTTTCTCTTTTTCACCATTCGCTTTTTCTAAAGGTTTCTTATCTACAACCTTTTCTTCTTTTTCTTGCTTCTGTACTACTGGCTTTGGCTTTTTAGCAACTGGTTTTGGTTTCTTCACTTCTTCATTAGCTTCAGGTTTAGCATCAGCATCCGATACAATCGTATCAAATAAGGAATCAAGCTCTTGGTTTTCTTCTACTAAATTTTCAATTCCAATTTTCTCAACTTGGATTTCTAATTTCTTTTTCTCTAATTTCTGTTTATTTTCTTTTTCTTCTTTTTTCACTCTTTCAGGTTTAATCCCTTTTTCTTTGCTTCTCTTCGAGCGACTTTTTAAATAAGAAGAAAATTTTCCTGCTTTTGCTTCTTTGGCAGCTTTATCTTCCTCAATTTGTAAAATGTTTTTCTCCATATCGCTTTCTTTACTAATTTTTTCATTTGCAACTTCATTTTCCGTTTGACAAATTACCATTAATAAAAACTCACGAAGACTCTTATCATTTACAACGGTTAACTTCCCACCTTCAGCAATCGAAATATTTCCTGTTTCTTCGGATACAACAATCGTAATAGAGTCCGTAATTTCACTAATTCCAACCGCAGCACGGTGACGAGCTCCATAACTTGTCGGTAAATCTAAAGAAGTTGGTGGAAAATATGCAGCAGCACAAGCAATTTTTACCCCTTGTAAAATAACAGCCCCATCATGAAGAGGAGTTCCAGGCACAAAAATTGAGCAAAGCAATTCAGAAGTAACAACCGAATTCATCGGTGTTCCTGTTTTAATAAAATCGGTTAAGGAATGCCCCTGTTCTAAAGAGATTAAAGCACCTGTTTTATGCTTTGACATTTCACTACATGCTTTCACTAATTCATCTACTAATTTTTCACGTTCATTAACAGTTAAAGTAGAAATACGTGAGAAAACACTACTCTTCCCTAATTTTTCTAATAAAGAGCGAATCTCTGGTTGGAAAATAATAATAAATGCTAAAATCCCCCAGTTTACAAAGATATCCGCTAAGTATTCCACAGTAGATAATCCAAATAAAGTGGCTACCCCTTTAATTAGAACTACTAATAAAATTCCTTTAAATATTTGAATCGTACGTGAATTATTTTTTACAATCTTTAAACAATAGTAAATAACAACCCATACACATACGATATCCGCAATCATTTGAATTAGTTTTATCAAATTATTCGTTGTTATATAATCGAACATATATGGTAACACTCCTTCCATGATGATTATTATACCATATTTTTTTATAACTTCGTTATGAAATATAGGAAATCTCCTATTTTCATAACATATAAAAGAGCTTTTTACCTTTCTTAATAAATTTATAAAGAAATCTATCATAATAATGTATATACTACCCATGCCTTCTCCATACTATAAGCAGGAGGTGTTAAAAATGGCACAGAAAAAATATCGTCCTGGCATGAACTGTGAAAAAACAGGAAAATATAGCTGTTACAATGCTAAAGGAAAGCTTATTAATGAAGATGTTGATGTGGAAAAAGGAAGACGTTTTCCTCCTTCTCAAGAAGAAGGTTGCTACTACGAAGAACAGTAATCTATTTTCTCTTTAAGTTAGAAAAAGACTTCTTATGGAACTATTTCCAAATAAAGAAGTCTTTTTTTATAACATAATTTTAATCACTTGCAATTCTTCATTTATATAATAAGAAATAGAAGGAAGCGATACACCACATCTACGTAATAGAACTCCTACTTTTTGCTCATCAAACAAAATAGTTTGTATAGCTAAGCGAGTCGCTTCATCTTGACACTTCAACTCTATAAAAGGCTGCTGCTCATTTATAGCTTTTTTCATGAGAGTAAGTATTTGCTCTTCATCATATTGGGTAAAATAAGCATTTTCTTTGCGATAATAAGATATTTCTTCTTTTAAAGGTGTCGGAAGCTTTTCATTAGGTGCATATAAAGAAAGTACTTCTTCTAATGTCATCATAAAATACGCATATGTTTTATTGTATAACTGATTCGACAATGGATCCCCCCACGTAGTATCCATATAAACATACGAATCATCTATTTCTATTAAATTCCATGCATGCTCAACACCTTGTTTTAAACTTTTCCCAGTAATATAAGCACAACGAATACCTAACTTTTGTAGAAGATATTGTGCCGTTTTCGCATAACCAGCACAAACAGATTGTCCATATTCTAAAACACTTAAAATATTTTGATTATGTTTAGAATCTACAACATATTCACAATGGTCAATAATATAATCATATACATACTTTACTTTTTCATAGGTTGATGTACTTAAACGAATAGGCTCTAAAATAGTATCTGTTAATTGTTCCAATTGCATATTCTTCTGTTCCACTTCCTCTTGAGTCATAATATAAGTAGGATACAATATAAAATATTGAAAAGTGCCATACTTTTTCACTTCTCGATATTGCAATCCATTCACCCAAAAGATTTGTGGATGATCTTTTAAAACACTTTGATATATCGAAACAATATCTTCTGTTGTCTGTTGATCAATTTGAATCTCACTTGTTTGTTTTAATAATGCTTCATAAATTTGGTCATATACCATTTGATCTTTATTATGTAATAAACTACGCATATAATTTACATCTAATGTATACTTCGATGCTGGTGTTGTTGATGCTGGTAAGACAGGTACTTGCTCAGTATTAGCTTGATAATACATATATACACCACAACATAAGATAGCTATCAAGATTATTATTTTCATAAAATTCTCCTATCTAAACATTCATAAATATCAAACTGCTTATAGTGACCAAACTCTATTTTATCTTTCCTAAACAAATTATTTTACGTTAAATGATATGCTTTCCTACTGTAAGCTATGATAATCTTCTTTAGGCTTCTAATATTCCATTATATTTCTTCGCCCTTTTTAGTTTTCATCTGCCCAAATATTTCGTCTATTCAATTGTGCCTCTTTTTCTGCCGCTTTAAGCTCATTGGCGTATTTATAGCTATCTTTTAAATATTTCACTTCTGCTAAGCCTTCTTTTACTAATTGTGTTTGTAATAAGATACCATCCACAAATACCCATCCTAAGCTTCTACCATATTTATCTATTTTATCACTTTCTTCATATTCAATTTGAATCTCTTTGGCGTTTGTTAAAAAATTACAAGTATAGTTACTAGCTTCTTTCCCAAAAGGTTGTTCTGGTGTATTAGCTTTCACTGTTTCAGGTGTATCAATCCCTAAAAAACGTACTGTTGTATCTTCTCCATTAATATAGAAATGTGCTGTATCTCCATCCGTACATTTCGCTAAGGTAATGATATCTTTCGATGAGAATGTTTGTTGGTAATAAGTAAAAATTCCTATCACTAACAAAAGAATAAGAGTAACATATATATTCCCCTTCCCTAATTTCATAATTTTCTTTATTTGTTTCTTTTTCATATCTTTCTATCCTTTCTTTATATTTTATAATTTAAAATATATCGTAATTAAAATTACATATAACACATAACTCTTTCTCATTTCATTATAAAATAGCAAGTCTACAATATATTACTAAAGACAAAAAAAGAACTTACCACAAGAGTAAGTCCGTTAATTTTTTAATGGTGGAGCGTATCGGGATCGAACCGATGACCCCTTGCGTGCAAGGCAAGTGCTCTCCCAGCTGAGCTAACACCCCATATATATTTTTTTATTTAATGGTGGGCCTGAATGGATTTGAACCAGCGACCTCACCCTTATCAGGGGTGCGCTCTAACCAACTGAGCTACAGGCCCGTATCGCTTAATGCTCATTTATAATACCATGGGATTATTTGTATGTCAACAACTTTTTTCAACTTTTTTTATTTTTATAATTTGCCTGAATTGCAAGTAGAAACTGGAATTAAAGATAGAAATTAATATCAGAAGTATG
>CAMWMY010000013.1 GCA_947175465.1 uncultured Erysipelotrichaceae bacterium
CGGCTGTTAACCGACAGGTCACAGGTTCGAGTCCTGTTTTAGGCGCCATGTAACAGATAACACCTAATCTTAGGTGTTTTTTTTATAAATAACCGAATAGAAAAGAACCTCTTAAAAGATGTATTTCGAATTTGAAATCTCTATTTTATCGAGGTTCTTTTTTGCGAAGATAATCTTCTTACTTAGCTCCTAAAGCAGCCATTGTAATATAGTTGTATGGTTGATTAAAGTGAGGAAGGAAGAAAATATCTAATAATTTTAATTTATCAATTGTAACTTTTTCTTGGATAGCTAAAGAGAACATGTGTAATCCCATAGACATATCGTAAGTAGAAGCCATTTGTGCTCCTAAGATTCTTCTTGAAGCTTTATCATATACAATACGTACTTTTACAGAATCATTCGTACGGATAAATCCTGGTTTTTGTAAATCTGTAAAATCTGTAGACACAGCATCAAATCCTAATTTTTTAGCTTTTTCTAAAGTGATTCCTGTAGAAACCATGTGGAATCCATAAATACTAATTCCATTTGATCCTTGTACACCAATACCTGTTAATTCTGTACCTGATGCATTATGAGCTGCAATAATTCCTGTACGAACAGCATTTGTTGCTAATGCAATGTAGTTTTCTCCATCAATTGCATTGTCGTAAACAGTTGCACAGTCCCCAATCGCATATACATCTTTCATGCTTGTTTCTTGTCTTAAGTTTACTTTGTAAGCTCCATTTGTAAATAATTCTAATTGGTCTTTTCCTAATGTATTGTTTGGTCTAAATCCAATAGCTAAAATAACCATATCTGCATCATAAGTACCTTTATCTGATGTTACAGATTCTACTTTTCCATTTCCATTAATACTTTGTACAGTTTCATTGAATGATAATGTAATGTTATGTTTTGCTAAATTTTCTTCCATCTCTTTTGAAAATTCTTTGTCGTAATAATTTGCTAAACATGTATCTGCACAGTCAACAAGTCTTACTTCTTTTCCACAACGTTCAAATGCTTCGGCAAGTTCTACACCAATGTAACCTGCTCCAACTACAACAATACGTTGAATACTTTGATCTTGTAATTTATCAATAACTTCTGCAGCATTTTGGTAAAGTTTTACCATTTGTACATTTTCCAAATCTTTTCCTGGAATATTAGGAATGATTGGAATTGATCCAGATGCAATAATTAGTTTTTCATAACTTTCACTAATTTCTTTTCCATCTTTATCTACAGCATGAATTACTTTTTCATCATAGTTAATAGAAGTTACTGCTGTTTCCATATGGATTGTCGCACCTTTTGCTTCTAATTTTTCTTTTGATGAATAAAACAATCCTTCTGCACCATCAATTTGGTTTCCAATCCAAAGTGCCATTCCACATCCTAAAAAGCTGATGTTAGAATTTTGATCAAAAACAACTACCTCGTGTTCTTTGTAGTTGTCAAGAATAGTGTTAATTGCAGCTGTTCCTGCATGATTAGCACCGATTACAACAATTTTACTCATAAATACGCCTCCTATAATTCAGTTTTCATACAACTACTCTCTTCCATATCCCTTCTCTTTTTCTTTTTATAAGTAGCAAATAAAAGCCTTATGCGCAGGTAGAAAATCGCAGTTGCACACTTAGTATAGCACTATCATATTTTAGTATCAAAGATAATGCTCATTTTTTCACAAGATTTATATTCCTTCTTTTTCTGCTCTATAAAAGGTACTCTTCAAGATATATAAATATTGTTAACATCGCTATATCTAAGTGACATAGAAAATGAAAAATACATTTATAAAAAAGCTTTATCATCTTCCTAATCGCATTTACATTATTGACCAAAAATTTATAAATAAACCACTCTTAAATAAGAAATGATTCTTCACTTCACAAAAAAGGAGCTATTCACTCCTTAATCATAGAAATATATACAATTTATACATCCCAAGTAAATACTTTTTAATTTTTAATGCAACTATATGCTCACATTTATGATAAGCTTAATACTCTAAATAGCGTAAAAATAACATGCTGACAATAATAAAGAAATGTCCTGTACAACAATACTTTTTATCATTGCTACTAATATCAAAAGCAGATGTTTTAAAGCCTATATATTCATTGCAATATTTCGATAGTTGATTTTGATTATCTAGTCCTATCCCAATGGTTTTCATTTTCATCTTTTGTAATACTTTTGCTAACGTAACAACTGTACTATTTTCTCCTGATAATGAAATTAAAATAAAAACATCGTGTTCATCAGCTTTATGTAAAATAGTATCCAGTTCCGTTCTTCCTTCAATCACATGCATAATCTTTTTTCGATATACAAACTCTCTTTTTAACTCTTGGGCAGCATGATATTGAACTTCTCCTGTTGCATAAATAAAAATACGATAAGATTCATCTAAATATTTTAAAACATTATCAAAATCATGAGTCTCCATCATATGTAATGTTTGTTTTAATTCTGCCACAACATTATGCAATGTTTGACCATGAAACGTAAACTTTTTATCTAGTCCCCACTTCAAATACATTTTAATATCACTATAACCATCTAAACCTATTTTTTTCGCAAAGCGAATAATCGTCGTATGGGAGACATTGCAAATACGGGCTAATTCTTGAATCGACATTTTTTGACACTCTTGTTGGTGATGATAAATATATTGCCAAATATACTTATCATTTTCATTCAATTTATCATAATATTGATTAACTAATTTTTCTAATGTCATACCCTTTCCTGCCTTTCTTGATAAGCTATGTATTTCATCAAAATAAAATCAATTAATAAAAAGTAATTGACTAGCCCTTCATGTCGAGGCCCTAAGGGGTTAAAAATACTCGGTACTTCTACATATAACGATTCATCAGCTATATGAGCCAGTGTATTATTTTTGGTTGCTGTAATGGAAATAATCGGTACACTTTTAACTTTTAGCTTTTTCGCAAAATCAAGCAGTTGTTCATTTTCTCCGGAATAAGAAATCATAACGATAACATCCAAGCTATGAATAACATTAATAAAAGCATCCGTTTCATCTTTTGATTGAATATAAAAGAAAAGCTTCCCCACTTCTAAAAAAGATCGCTTAAGCTCTAATGCTACATTATCTTGAATACTTCCAGTTCCATAAACATAGGCATTTTGCGCATGCTCAATCAGCTTCAAAATATGTGTAAAATCTTTCTCTTTAATTTCCTTTATATAATCAATATAGGTTTTATAAACCAACTCTACACCTGTTTGTTTATTTTGATATAACTGATTATCCATTCTTAAATAAACCTTTAATTCCACATAACCTTTTAGTCCTAAGCGTTTAGAAAAGCGTAAAATAGTCGTTCGTGATACATGGCATTTGCTTGCTAGATTATCGATCGATAACATTTCACACTCTTTTCTATGCGTTGCTATATAATTCCATATGTATAAATCGTTTTCATTTAACTGATCATAATTTCTATTCACTAATTCTTCTAAACGCATAGCCTTCCCCTCCCTGTTTTGTTCATTATATCATAAAAGGATCACTATATCTTATGATACACATTCCCCGTTATAACAAAAAAGTTGGATATTTTTATCTTATCCAACTCTTTTGCTTTCTTAAACGTTTATACCTTATTTTAATTCTGGCCAATACTCTTTATTCACTTCAATTAAATCATCTAAAATTTGTTTTGCTACTTTGGCACTTGGTACCGTTTTTGACATTGTTATCGCTTGCCATAATTTTTGATAACTTCCTTCTATCCATGCATCTACTGTCAGTTTTTCAACCGATACTTGTTGTTCCATCAACCCTTTTTGGAATTGTGGGATGGCCCCTTGCACAATTCTTTCATATCCATTTGATCCTACAATACATGGAATTTCCACCATTGCTGTGCGATCAAAGTTTTCAATCGCTCCTTCATTAGGCACAATCAAAAGCATTTTTTCCTTTGTGTTTTTCGCAATAGCACATGCTAAATCCACAATGTATTCTGCGTGTGCATCTGCTTCAAAGCCACCATCTTTAGCAGTTCCTTTATCAATAATATTTTGGCAGATTCCAAAAATATTTTTTTCTCGATGATTCATAACCTCATTCGCACGTGTATATTCAGGGTTAGAATGTTCTACAACATAATCTGGGAATAAATAATATTTTAAATACGTATTGGGAATCGTATTTGGATCTAAGGCATAAACATCTTTCGCCTTCGCAAAAGTTTCCATCCAGCTTGCTTCTACATGTTGATTGCTTCCTGATAAAGCATCTGCAAACCCATTAGCTGCCATATGCTCTTTAATTTTAGGCATTAAATCATTTCCATCTTGATCTTCAATTTTGTGCCACCATCCAAAGTGATTAAGACCATAATATCCAACTGACATCTGCTTACGTGATTGTAAACCTACCATATGCGCCATTTTTTCTTCTAAATCAATTGGCATATCACAAATATTTAAAATTTTAGAATTTGGTCTTAAACGTCTTGTCGCTTCCGCCACAATAGCTGCTGGATTCGAATAATTTAACATCCAAGCATTTGGAGAATACTTTTCCATGTAATCTAATATTTCAATAACCCCACCAATAGATCGCATTCCATAAGCAATTCCTCCAGGTCCACATGTTTCTTGTCCTACAACCCCATACTTTAATGGAATTTTTTCATCTAACTCACGCATAGCATACAACCCAACACGGATATGGCACATAACAAAATCGACATCTGTAAAGGCCGTTTCTGGATCTGTTGTATAATGAAAATCAATTTCAGGAGCATTTTCCTTTAAATAAATCTCACATGCTTTCGCAATTACTTCTTGTCGTTGTGCAAAATTATCATAAAAGGTAATTTTTCTAATCGGAAAGCGATCTTGATGTTCTAACAACAATAAAGCGATTCCTGGTGTAAAAGTACTTCCTCCACCTGCAACTGTAATTGAATATTTCTTTTCCATTTTCTTTTCCTCCATCTTTTTACATTAATCGTATCGTCGCAAATAAACAGATACTACTTATCAATATGACAAATAAACTTCCACCTGCATGAAATAGCAATGGTTTCATACGGAAAGGTGTAAAACTTGAGAAAAGGGGAAGCTCATAATATTTGATAGCCCCATAGAAAACATAAGCTAAAATAATAAAGTAAAATACATTAAGCATCAAAGCTTCTGCCACTAATAAAAGAAACATATTAACCAAAACAAAGTTTTTCTTACCTTGCGCTAATTTTTGTTGAATCAAATGTACTAAATAAGCAATATAAGGATTTACCATCGCTATTAAAAAGATAATCGTTATTTGTGGCTCTTGTATTAAGACTTGTTGAAAATCCATCCCATACATCATTGCTCTAAGTGAAATATAGAAATAACATATCACTGGCGTTATAAATAAAACTGTTTTCGCAATCATAAAATTACGTTTAACTTTTTGTATGCCAGAACTTACTTTATACTTTTTGGCCATGTTTTCACCTTCCCTCTACAACAATTCTTCAAACTCTTCTCGAACTGTTGGTACTTTTAATCCAATAATGACTTGCACATTGGTCTTTGTCACTTTAATTCCATGTGTTCCAATAGCTTTAAAGTGTGCGTCTGATTGTACAAGTGTCACATCTTTCACATTTACACGTAAACGTGTAGCACAATTGGTTACATCTACAATATTGTCTTTTCCTCCAAGAGCTTCTAAAACCCTTACAGCTAAACTATCATTCGCATGTTTATTCCCCTGCTTTTCTTGATAGTCAGCCTTGGTATGGAATTTAATATCTTCTTCATCCTCACGCCCTGGTGTTTTAAAATCAAAACGTAAAATTAAAAAGCGGAAAACAATGAAGTAAATAAAGGTAAAGACTAATCCGATAATGAGTAACGTTAAATAAGTCTGCCAATGGGAGGCCATTAAAGGAATAAAGTTTAATGCGGATATTTCAATTAAACCTCCAGACATAGCACCAACCACACCAAATATATAAGCAACTGTTGAAAGTGTTGCGGCTAAAAGTGCATGAACGACAAATAATACTGGTGCAATAAACAAGAACGTAAATTCAATTGGTTCCGTTACTCCACAAAAAACAGCTGTTAAAGTAATAGGGATTAATAATCCTGCTATTTTCTTTTTCTTACTATCTTTTGCTGTTGTATAAAATGCTAAAGCTATCCCAGGACATCCAAAAATTTTAGACAATCCTGTTAACGTTGGCCATGCATAAGGAGCCAATGTTTTTAAAGGCTGTGAACTTGCAGCTAATTCTGGTAATTGTGTTGCCCATGTAGAGAACACACCACCGTTCACAATTGCTGAATCATAATAAAATGGGAAATACAATAAATGGTGTAAGCCAAAAGGAATTAAAAGACGTTCCATAAAAATGAAAATCCATACCCCTATGGCACCTGCATTGGCGATAAAATCTTGAAATGCTCGCATACCAGATTGAACAATCGGCCATATACTTGCTGATAAAAAAGCAACAGGTAATAACACAAAGAAACCGATAATGACAATAAAGGATGATCCGCTAAAAGTTCCCATCCACTCTGGTAACTTCGTATCAAAATAACGATTGTGTAGGAAAATAACAATCCCTGATATCATGAGGGCTCCAATCATTCCCATATCTAGTGTTTTAATATTGGCTACCATCGTTAATCCACTAGCTCCACCAACCTCTGCCGCAAAATCAACGCCAAAGTTAGCTCCCCATTGACTTAATATCGTACTTAGGAAATATTGAAAAGTTAAATAAAGGACTAAGGCTTCCATACAACATCTTGCTTGTTGTTTTTTGGCTAGTCCAATTGGTAACCCAACAACAAAGATCAATGGTAACTGATTAAATACTGTCCAACCACCTTCTAAAATAACATTCCAGCACTGATACCATAAGCTATCTGTACTCGCAAGACTTCCCATAATCGCTTCTGTCGTAAACAATGTTCCAATCCCAACCATAATCCCTGCAAACGCAAAGAGTAGAACTGGTGTAAACATCGCACCTCCAAACCTCTGTATTTTTTGCATCATATTGTTTCCACCCCTTTTCATTTTGATGCCTCTTGCGAATTCATTGTAACCCCTTACAGTTTGATTTACAATAGGCGTATAAGCTTTAGAAACAAGATGCCTATAAAAATTCTTTAGCACATTTTGCGTGAAATTTCATATCCCTATATAGTAAACAAAAATACGTGTATTTAACGCTATAATAAAGGAGTACAAACTAAAAAAATCAGCTTACACTGATTTTTCAATTGAGATATTTTATTTACGAATAAATTTATGATCCGATGATGGCACTCCTACATCATCTAAAAGATATCTTTCTACCTGCATATGCAAATCATATTTTTCTCTTAAAGCAATAATTGTTTCCATCATAGAAGAAGCATGATGCACATCCAAAGCTTCTTGATCCTTCCATCGATCAATTAATAAAATCGTTTCTGGATCTTCAAAAGAAGAAAAATACGCATATCCCTCATTCCCCTTTTCTTTTCTTATAGCTTCTACTACGCCTGTCTTCATCATCTCTTCGGCAAATTTTTTAGCTGCCCCATTCACTCCTGTATAATAAATATGAATCATTATACTCATACATATCTTTCCTTTCTTTTAGCTACTTTCTATTATAAATGAACTCATTATAAAAAAGATAGTAGCGACATTCCTTTTTTTAATTTTTAAATGATTTTCAATAATATTTGACAAAATACTATTTCATCTCTATAATGCCTACGTAGTGACTTTATATTCGATTATAAAAATAAAGACTATACTATCTATAATGGAGGAGGAATACTATGCCAGGATATGTTGTTGTAGGAACCCAATGGGGTGATGAAGGAAAAGGAAAAGTCGTTGACGTTTTAAGTAAAAAAGTAGATTGCATTGTTCGTTTTCAAGGAGGAAATAATGCAGGACATACGGTTGTTGTGAATAATGAAAAGCATATTTTACATTTGCTACCTTCTGGTGTTCTCCATGAACATGCAACTTGTATTATAGGCCCTGGTGTCGTTATTGATCCTTTTGTCCTTTTAGAAGAAATATCGATTTTACAAAGCAAAGGGATGGCTTGTGATCACATCTATATTAGCGATCGTGCTCACTTAATCATGCCTTATCATATTTTAATAGATACACTTGAAGAAAAATACGCTGGTGAAAATAAAATAGGTACTACTAAAAAAGGAATTGGACCTTGTTATGCGGATAAATACGCTCGTCAAGGATTCCGTGTCCATGAACTTCTTGATTTTGAACACTTTAAATCAAAATTAAAAACGATTTTAGAAAAGAAAAATCAATTACTTACCAATCTTTATCAAGAAGAGCCATTATCTTATGAAGCAATGGTGGAACAATTTGCAAACATTTTACCTGAAATCCAAAAACGCACAATGGAATCACTCACTTACGTTAATGAAGCATTGGATAATCAAAAGCTCGTCTTATTTGAAGGAGCACAAGCGGCGATGTTAGATATTAATTATGGAACTTATCCTTATGTAACATCTTCATCTCCAACATCCGCTGGTGTTTGTGCAGGAGCAGGGGTTGCCCCATCAAAAATTGATCGTGTCATCGGTGTTGTAAAAGCATACTCTACAAGAGTAGGAGAAGGTCCATTTGTAAGTGAACTACACGATGAAATAGGAGAGCATATACGTCAAGTAGGACATGAATTTGGAGCTACGACAGGAAGATCAAGACGTTGTGGTTGGTTAGACTTAAATGTTGTAAAACATGCTACATTACTAAATGGATTAAGTGATCTTGTTATTACGAAAATTGATATCTTAAGTGATTTTGAGGAAATAAAAATATGTACAGGTTATGAAATTGATGGCAATGTCATTCATCATATTCCTTCTTCCTTAAGAGATCTTGAAAAAGCAAAACCTGTTTACACAACGCTTCCAGGATGGAAACAAGATATTTCAGATATTCGTGATTTCGATCAACTTCCTGAAAACTGTAAACGTTATGTAAAATTCATTGAAGAATATACAGGTGTTCGTGTTTCTATGATATCGGTTGGACCAGAAAGAAATCATAATATTTATCTTTATCCTTTAATTTAAAGGTTATCATCAAAAAAGACAATTTTCTTTTAAGTAAGAAACGTTGTCTTTTTTTATAGTGATATAAAAAAGGCTGACAAAAATCAGCCCCTTACGATTTATAAGTCAAAACTAACACGCAATGCTTGATCAACTTTTGCGATTGTTTCTTGATCTAAAGTACATATCCATTGCCCTAAACGTTTCTTATCAATTGTTCGTATTTGTTCACACAAAATCATCGATACATAACTTAAAGAATCAGCACTAAAAACAACATGTGTTGGAATTGGAGGTTTTGACATCTTTTTTGAGATTGGTGCGATGATAACCGTTTTTGAATATTTATTTCCTTTATCATTTTGGACAATGACAACAGGACGCACTCCCCCTTGTTCACTTCCTATAACAGGGGAAAGATTCGCATAATAAACATCTCCACGCTTCACCATTATTTCATCACTGCCACTTGCATACTTTGAATCACACTCATCATTTCTTCTGGGCCTAACTCATCAGAAAATACAGTAAACTCAACTTGATTATAAATCGCACTTAATTTATTCCCGTCATAAAAACCTACAATATCTAAAGTATCAATCATTTGTCCAGGCATTAAAACTGTTTGTGTACTTGATGGTGCTTGTCGTATAGACTGTACAACAGTAAAATTACTATCACCTGAAAATTCTAAGATATGTTTCGTAACACCATTGCTACTCATTGTTGATTTATTCGTTAATCTCGCATTAAAGACTTGTGATGGAAACAATGGTAAATCCGCATCGCTAATCATAGATGATGATACTTTTGATTCTAATGTTGTCGGTGCTTGGAAATAGCTTTCCTCTAATTTATGATCATACTCTACTTTATGGAATACAATTTTTAATTCTGGATTATTATCTTGATTAAAAATTTGTAGCCACTGTATTTTCGCATCCTTATCAAACATCATTTCTTGGCGTTTAAAATTTTTATTATTTGGATAGACAACATCGCTAGAAACAAGATAACCTCCACTCTCTTTTTGAATAGTTGTATTTTCTTGATTCATAATCTCGACCATCGATTGTAATAAATAAGGCTTAGGCGAATTCATCGGCCAATCACCTTCAAATTTAAATACTTGATTTAAACTAGGTGTAATCACAAATACTCCTTCTGTATTGCGAAGAATAATTTGTTCTTGATTCAAATCTTTATCGTATAAACTAACTTTAAATAACTCATTCTCATCTTTTTGATAAGCTACTTGTAATGTATAAGATTTAATATCTTCACCTTTGGTAATCTCCATATCTCCTTCTAATAAATAAGACGTCATATTACTCATTGTCTTTTCAAACTGTTTATCAAATGATTTTGGCTTTAAAGCAAATAGCAATCCTATAGCTAAAATAGCCACACCAACTCCTGCAATAAGTTTTGCTTTCATATGCATTCTCCTCCCTGCTCACCCTAATTTATGCAGGAATATTCTTGAAAATGCATATTTTCACTCTTTTTTCATAGATTATATATAGGTGATTAAATGAATAAATTTCAAAAAATATGTTTACTATTTAGTATTCTTGTTGGCATTGACTTTGCCTTTTTTACCCTATTAAATATATCTTTCTTACTACGTTTTCTCAATGATTCTTCTATTTGGTACAAGCTTTATGCTTTTTTCATCGGCATTAGTTCTTTTGTCAATCTACTCCTTATGAAACAAGGCGATTCCTAGTCTTTACTATAGAATCGCCTTTTTCATATACATATGAGGAACATGTTCCTCCATCTCAATCTCAGAACATTTCTCATACCCTAATTTTTCATAAAAAGGAATCGCTCTTACTTGCGCATGCAAAATAATTTCTTTTCCTCCTAGCTTTTTTACTTGTTCTTCTAAAAGCTTTACTAATGTTTCTCCATATCCTTGTGCACGATACGCTTTTAAAATCGCTAATCTTCCTAAGGTATACGATGTTGATGATAAAGAAGAAAAAACACGCCCACAGCCAATTACTTCTTGATTAACATACAAAGTTATATGTGTAGCATACTGATCGATTTCATCAAATTCTTCTTGAAACCCTTGTTCTTTGATAAATACTTCTTCTCGTATTTTGCGATAATCTTTTTCTTCATTAATCTTCCATGTAAGCATCTTCTTTTCTCCTTACTACTTATTAAATAATCACAAATCCCTGATCAAGAATAATTCTTTTCGCAATATTCACCATATGAATATCACCATCTACAACTACGATTTGTTTCTCTAAATCAATTGTAAAATCCACACGTGTTGCCGCTAATGCTAGCTGTATTTTCTTCACGCTTTCATCATCTTTCATATTCGCAAGCATAATAATACTTTTCAATTTCATCACCCTCTTATGAAAGATTATAGCACTATTTTATAAATAAAAAAACTTCTTATTTTTGTAAGAAGTTATGATAAATATAATAAGCCGCTTGTAAGCCACTACCTACGCGTTGTGCAATATCATCACTTACCATCCAAAACTGTAAAGTATAATCATCCATCTTGCGTATACGCCCAATAAATGTACGATGATCATGTAAAACATCACTAATCATGGGATACATATTATGCTCAATATCATCCATTAAAACAAAGAAAGAAGACCCTGCAAATAAATCTTGAATTTGTTCAATATGAATAGGTTCCTTCGTTTTTACACATACAACTTGAGATAATCCTCTCATACTATCCACGCGTATACAAGTAGCATACAAAGGAAGTTGATCTTGCAATAAATATTGCACTTGTTTACATAAAATATCTTCACTTAATGTACTCCCATTTGCAAGAAAGGCATCACATTGTGGTAGTGGATGAAACAAAATAGGCAAATGCTGATGGCATGTTATATATGGAAACACATGTGCTTCCGGTTGTTTTTCTAAATAATAATCTTTTAATTGCTGCTTTAATTCATTACACCCTATATAATCTAATTCACTTACAGGATGCATCGATGTGATACTTATATATTGTAACGTATAAGCAGTTTGTAAAACATGTAATGCTTGTGCTACAGGTATCGTACTACATTCAGGTATCTTTATACACTTTAATTCCTCTGTATTATTTTCTAAATTAAATCTAGGTAGGATAACATGTTCATCGACATTTCCTTTTAATAAAATACAATAGCTATTTGGTGCTATTTTATCCTTATACTTCTCATAAAGCATAGCATCACATATAAAAAGAAGATGCACTTCTTTTCCTTCTATTTCTTGCATATTAGAAATAGGATAATACTTCTCTTTACATTTTTTAATCGTACCTACCCATTGCATCTGATCAAATAAATATAGTTCTTGATAAGGAAAATGCCATTTTTCTATCCAGATGAATACTTCTTTTGCAAGCAATGTACCTGCCCCTACAACACCAATATTTGGTTGCATACTCTCACCCTTCGATTATTGTACCGCTGCTATTTGAAAATGTCCCTTTTAAATAAATACGTATTTGGTGCTCCCTTGCAAAATTCACACAACGATCATGTAGGACTCTAGCTTTCATATTCAGCATTTCATCGTAAGTAAGTTTATCATATTTAATCGCAAATTCGCTAAGCTTTGGATCGCAATCATATACACCATCAACATCAGTATAAATATCTACTTCTTTCAAGCCAAGCATATTTGCGAATAAAACTGCACTATAATCACTTCCCCCTCTTCCAAGAGTAGTTACTTTTTTATCATAGCTAATACCGATAAACCCTCCTACTACAATTACATCATATTCATTAAGCTTTGATTTTATTTCTTTATTATCCAATTTTATAACTTTTGCATATTCATAATTATTATCTGTTATAATTCCACTTCCTTGAAAACTTAAAGAATATGCTTTAATTCCCATCTCTAATAATTCACTACAAACTTTTAAACTTGATAGCTGTTCCCCTACACTTACAAGCTTTGCTTTTTCTTCTTTGCTTAACTTCTCACTCCCAAGAGATAAAAGAGTATCTGTCGCATAACTATCCGGATATCTTCCCATAGCCGATACGACAACAATCACTTTATGTGTTTTTAATGCCTCTACTATATGGCGATAAGCATATTTTCTCGTAGATTCACTGCGTAATGATGTACCTCCAAATTTTAATACCTTTGTATTCATAATATCCCCCACATTCCTTATAAACTATGAACATTCGCATATATTGTATGGGCATTTATCCTTATTCTATAAAGGGTACAAAAAAAGGCATTGATAAAATACCGGTTCTACAACATTTAGTGTTGGTGACAATAAATTATTTGATTTTTGAGTAAATAAAAAGACATAAGAGAAATCTACCTTTACAATTTAAGTGACAAATTCAAACGAAAGG
>CAMWMY010000014.1 GCA_947175465.1 uncultured Erysipelotrichaceae bacterium
TAAATCGATCCGCATTTGCATGAAGCGGGCTTCTCCTTTTCGAGGGCCATTTGCTTGGAGTCGTGGGCCACCTCCAAATCCTCCTCCAAAAAAGGACCCAAAAATATCTCCTAAATCTTCGAAGCCACCAAATCCTTGGCCACCTCCATAATTAGCTCCATCCATACCTGCATGTCCAAATTGATCATAGTTAGCCTTTTTTTGTGGATCTGATAAAACTTCATAAGCTTCATTTATTTCTTTAAACTTTTCTTCAGCACCAGCTTCTTTATTCACATCTGGATGATATTGCTTGGCCATTTTACGAAAAGCTTTTTTTATTTCACTTTCACTTGCACCTTTTTGTAAACCCAAAACCTCATAATAATCTCTTTTTGACGCCATATACTCATCACCTTTCACATCATAGACTTTCATCTTATGATTTTTACTTATTTATATGATAGAATTCTAGCCGTAGCTAGAATTCTTGTTTTATCATTTATTAGTTCTTTTCTTCGAATTCAGCATCTACTACGTTATCATTTGCATTTGTATTTGTAGCATCTGCATTTTGTGCTTGTTGCTGATACATAGCTGCTCCAGCTGCTTGTGCTGCTTTTTCTAAAGCATCTAATTTTCCTTTAATAGATTCCATATCATTTTCATCTAATGCTTTTTTCAATTCATCACGAAGTTTCATTGTTTCTTCTTTTTGTGCAGCATCAATTTTATCTCCTGCTTCAGCTAATGTTGAATCAATTTGATTAATAAAGCTTTCTGCTTTGTTACGTAATTCTACTTCTTCTCTACGTTTGTCATCTTCTGCTTTATGTTCTTCAGCATCTTTTACCATACGTTCGATTTCTTCTTCACTTAAACCACTAGAGTTTTGAATAGTAATCGATTGTTCTTTTCCAGTACCTTTATCTTTAGCAGAAACATGTACAATACCGTTTACGTCAATATCGAATGTAACTTCAATTTGTGGTATACCACGAGGTGCTGGTGCAATTCCATCCAATTTAAATGTTCCTAATTCTTTGTTATCATTTGCCATTGGACGCTCTCCTTGTAAAACACGAATATCAACTGCTGGTTGGTTATCTGCCGCTGTAGAGAACACTTGTGATTTACTTGTAGGAATTGTTGTGTTTCTTGGAATTAATGTTGTCATAACGCCACCCATTGTTTCAATACCTAAGCTAAGTGGTGTAACATCTAATAATAAGACATCTTTTACATCTCCAGCAATAACCCCACCTTGGATAGCAGCTCCCATTGCAACTACTTCATCAGGGTTTACAGAACGGTTTGGCTCTTTTCCTAATTCATGTTTTACAGCTTCTTGTACAGCAAGAATACGTGTAGATCCTCCAACTAATAATACTTGGTGTAAGTCATTTTTTGTTAAACCTGCATCTTGTAAAGCACGACGTACAGGTTCAATTGTACGATCAACTAAGTGTTTTGTCATTTCATCAAATTTAGCACGTGTTAAACTTGCTTCAAAGTGTAATGGTCCACTTGCTCCTGCCGAAATAAATGGTAAAGAGATTTGTGTTTGAGCCATAGAAGAAACATCTTTTTTCGCTTTTTCTGCAGCCTCTTTTAAACGTTGCATAGCCATTTTATCGCTCTTTAAATCAACACCGTTTTCTTTCTTGAAAGTATCTACCATCCAATCAACGATTACGTGGTCAAAGTCATCTCCACCTAACTTGTTGTCACCAGCCGTAGATAATACTTCAAATGTACCATCTGCTAATTCTAAGATACTAACATCAAAAGTACCTCCACCTAAGTCATATACAAGTACTTTTTGTTCTTTATCTGTTTTATCAATTCCATAAGCTAATGCTGCAGCTGTTGGTTCATTAATAATACGTTCTACTTCTAAGCCAGCAATTTTCCCTGCATCTTTAGTAGCTTGACGTTGCGCATCATTAAAGTAAGCTGGTACTGTAATAACTGCTTTCTCTACTTTTTCTCCTAAATAATCTTCAGCATAACCTTTTAAATATTGTAAAATCATTGCACTTACTTCTTGTGGTGTGTAAGCTTTTCCTTCTAATGTCACTTTTTCATTTGTACCAATTAAACGTTTTACAGATGAACAAGTTTCTTTATTTGTAACTACTTGACGTTTTGCAGCATCTCCTACAATACGTTCTCCGTTTTTAAATGCTACTACAGATGGTGTTGTACGATTTCCTTCTGGATTCGTAATTACTTTAACTTCTCCACCCTCCATAACACTCACACATGAATTTGTTGTTCCTAAGTCGATACCGATAATTTTACTCATTTTAATTTCCTCCTTTAAATTATTCACTTACTTTTACTAGTGATGCACGTAATACGCGATCTTTTAACATATAACCTTTTTGTAATACTTCAATAACAATTCCAGACTCAACACCTTCTTTAGCTTCTTGCATTAAAGCTTGATGGACATTTCCATCAAAAGGTTTGTTAAGAGCTTCAATCTCTTTTACACCTTCTTTTTCTAATGTAGAAACTAGCTGTTGATAAATCATTTCAAATCCTTTTACGAAATTTTTAATTCCTTCATCTTCTACTTCTACTTGTAAGGCTCTTTCTAAAGAATCTAATACAGGAAGAACTTCACTTGCAAAGCTTTGAATACGATATTTACGTGTAAGCTCTGCTTCACTTTGCAATCTCTTTTTCAAGTTTTCTGTGTCTGCATATGCTTTAAAGTATGCATTTTGACTCGCTGTTAACTCTTCCTTTAATTTTGCAACTTCTTCTTCTAATTCTTCTATCTTTTTATTTTTACCAAACTTTTTACGCTGTTTACTATCTTGGTTATTTTCTTCTGTTTCTGTTGCTTCACAAGTTTCTTCTTGTGGGCATTCCATTTCTTCTTTTACTTCTGACATATTAACCTCCTCCTTGCTCTTCTCGATACATATCTTCGATTACTTTACTCATATACTCCATTAAAGCAACCACACGATTGTATTGCATTCTTGTTGGGCCTACAATCATTAACTGTCCTTCCTCATCTCCATGTAGCTTGAATTTACTAGTTACAACTGCGACATCATCATCTAGTTGTAAATGTTCATTATTACTCTCGTTTCCAATACGAATCGTAACATTCCCTTCATGACTTGCTAATTGTCTCCATAAAGAAGAATCTTCTAACATTTTCATCATACGTTTTAATTTTTCAATATCTGCAAATTCAGGCTGATAAAGCATATTGCTTTGTCCACTACAATAGACATTATCGCTAGCAAATTTCATAAATGCATGAATAAAAGCTTCAAATAATACCTCATGTCGATTAATATGAATAGCAAGAAGGGGTTGTATTTCTTGCATACGTTCTACAATATTACTAATAGGGGTTCCTGCCAACTTATCATTTAATAAATGACAGCATGTTTGAATATCTTCTACACTCACATTCGCATCAAATTGAAAAGTTTTATTTTCTGTATGGCCATGATCGGTAATAAACACAGCTACAGCACTTCTTTGAGATATAGGAAATACTTGAATATGTTGTAATGTTTGACATTTACTGTCAGGTCCTAATACAACAGAAGTAAGGCTTGTCATCTGTGATAAAATATCACAGCTCTTTTTCACAACCTCATCCATAGAATAATGACGTTCACGAAAAACTTTTTGTAAAGAGTGTTTCACTCCTTCATCTAATTGTTTTTCCATTAAATTTTCCACGTAGTAACGATATCCATAACTACTTGGAATACGACCACTACTTGTATGTGTTTTCTCTAATAAACCTAACTCTTCAAGTGTTGCCATTTCATTACGTATGGTAGCACTTGAGCAACTAAAATCAAGGAGATCCATCAATGTTTTTGATCCAACAGGCTCAGCTGTTTTCGTAAACTCATCAACAATAGTTTTAAAAATAATAATTTGTCGATTTGTCAGCATATGGATTCCTCCTTCCTAGCACTCATACCTTACGTCTGCTAATAGTATATGCCATTTATTTAGCACTGTCAACACTTTAGTGCTAAATATTCAAAAAAAGATTGAAAATTTAATAGATTTCCTTTATACTCTTATATAATCTTGTTTTTCTTATCAGTTTCTTTATACCCTTATGAATAATCACACGATCATCTCCATACATTTAGTATGAACAGAAAAAAGAAAGGAATGCTTATGAAATTTATAACTTGGAAAAATGACAAAGATCTTATTGCAGGTACTTCTCTTCGTCTTCAAAATAGAAAAGAAGCGAATAACCTTGCTTTACATGTATGTGAAGACATAGAAAACATTTTAGAAAATCGTAAACAATTTAGTGATGCTTTAGGTATCGATATAAATAGTTGGGTATACCCTCAACAAACACATAGTGATCATATTAAAGAAGTTACAAAACAAGATTGTGGGAAAGGTGTTTCCTCTTATACAAGTGGTATCCCAGATTGTGACGCTATTTATACAAAAGATAAATTAGTAGCTCTTGGTGTATTCCACGCAGACTGTGTACCGATTTTATTGTATGATCCTATTCAACAGATTATTTGTGCTATTCATTCTGGATGGCAAGGGACAGTAAAGGAAATCACTGCTAAAGCACTTGATCACCTTATTCAAAAAGAAGGATGTAAGCCTCAAAATATGCTTGCTTATATCGGCCCTGCTATTGGCTTTAATAGCTTTGAGGTTGAGCAAGATGTTCTTCAGCAAGTACAAAATATGAGCTTTCCTACTGAAGCTTATATCGCTTTTCCTTCTTCTAATAAAGCGCTTGTCGATTGTAAAGGTCTCAATAAACAAATGTTGTTAAATAAAGGCTTATTGAGTGAACATATTACTGTAGATAAAAATGACACTTATCAAAATAATGATGTGTTATTTTCCTATCGAAGAGATCCTTCTTGTGGACGTCATGTGACTTTTATCATGAGAAAGTAAAAAGTATTCCCTGTAATTTTGAAGTGAACCCAATTTGTTGGACACTTGTTTAAATTTGCTTTTTAAGTAGTTAATAAGGATTGATTCCTGTATTGTACGGGAGTTAATCCTTTTAATTTTACTGTGATTCTTTGAGCATTATAATTAATATTCTATAAATAATATTTGTTCTTGCTTTCATTTGCTATATAATTCTATTTTTTGTTCTCTTATAATTTTTACCATAATAAAAATGAACCTCCTTTATTGGGGTATCCAAATAAGGGGGTTCACTTCAAATTTATGAGAATACTTTTTTATGAAGATATATAAGCTCGATCAAAGGTAATAATCACATAATACGTAGGATATTTTTCATGAACTAGAGTTTGAATTTTCTTTTGTAATTGAGTATTGTTATCCTTTATATGATGAGGTACAGTAATATCAAAAATAAGATTCGTATGGGTATCTCCACTTACAATGCGGAAATCATGGATTGATAAGCAATGATCTACTTGTCGTACTATACCTTCTGTAAATCCTTTTAATTCATTTGTAAGTTCATCATCTGTATTAATAGGATCCATATGCACAACAAGGCTCATATGAAACTCTTTTTGAAAATCTCGTTCAATATTATCTACAATATCATGCGATGAGAAAATATCTTTATGACCATCTACCTCTACATGCACGCTTGCAAAAGTTCTTTGTGGTCCATAATTATGAACAATTAAATCATGCATTCCTAAAACCCCTTCATAGCTCATAATTTTTTCTTCTAACTGTTTGATAAAAGAAGGATCTGGAGCTTTTCCCAAAAGCTCATCAAGAGCATTTCGAATGACTTGGGCTCCTGCTTTCAAAATAAAAATAGCAACGACTACTCCCATATATCCATCTAAAGGAAGATGAAAAAAGTAAGATAGCAAGGTTGATGCAAGAACAGCGGATGTAGCCATAACATCAGATAATGAATCCATAGCTGTGGCTTCCATAACGCTTGCCTTTAATAATTTCCCATATTTTTTATTATAACAATACATCCAAAACTTAATAAAAATAGATAATAGCAAAATCCCGATACTTACGATGGAAAATTGTACTTCTTTAGGTGAAAAAATAGTCATAACTGATGATTGTAATAAATCAAAACCTAACATCAAAATAAGGGTAGCAACAAGAAAAGAAGCAATTGCTTCATAACGAGCATGACCAAATGGATGATCTTCATCCGCAGGCTTGCTTGCTAATTTAAAGCTTACAAATGAAATAAAGGAACTTCCTGCATCGGATAAGTTATTAATCGCATCTGCACGAATCGAAATACTATTGACAATAATCCCAATAAAAAACTTCATCATAAATAAGCTTATGTTTGCTAAAATACCAACACTGCTCATCAGCCTTCCATACTTCTCTCTAACTTCTAAATTATCAAATTGATCATGATCTTTAATAAATAGCTTTACAAGTATTCTTATCATATTACTCACCTCTCTTATATCCTCTATATGTAACATCTTATAACTTTCTTCATAAAGTATTTCATTTTTTATACGCTCTTATCATACCATCTATTAGGTGATATTATGAAAAAGTGTATTTCTTTTCTGCTTTTATTATTATTTTTGCTATCGCTTCTTATGGGACAACAAACCTTTCAATATACCAAAGATGCACTTATCCTTTGGTTTGAAAAATTAGTTCCCTCTCTCTTCATTAGTATGGTCCTTGTTCGCCTTCTTTTTGAACAACAAATCTTCACTTACATTCTCAAACCTTTTGCACCCCTTTTAACAAAAATCTTTCATACTGATCATAATGGCTTATCCATTATAGTAAGTAGTATTTTATTAGGCTATCCTACTAGTTCTACCTTTATTGACCAACAAGCTAAACAAGGACTACTTACACATGCAAGTGCTAAAAGACTTCTATATACTTGTAGCTTTGCAACTCCTGGTTTTATGATTATGTCTTGTGGCGCTGTTTTATTTCAATCCTCTATCATTGGATGGAAGCTGTTTGCTATTCAGCTAATATGTGGTTTCATCTTATTATTCCTTACACGCTCCACTCCTATCGTATCAAAAACAGCTTCACAAAAAACACCTTCTTTCATGCAAAGTTTAAGTAAGGCCATCTTTGAAAGTGGAAAAACATTGTATCTTATAGGAGGTTATCTTATGTTTGTCATGACTTTAACCTCTTTGCTATTTTCTTTTTTCCCTGAATTCTTTACTTTGCTATTTCGTGCATGTATAGAGTTTAGCAGTGGAATTGTCGCTGTAGCAACTACTTCTTTATCCCCGCTTATAAAGCTCCTTTTCACTAGTGCGCTATTAGGGTTTGGAGGCTTTTGTGTTCACATGCAAGTAATGAGCATGTTAGAAAGTGTTTCTATCTCTTATTTTTCTTATTTAGCATATCGCCTATTCCAAGCATTTTTAGCCATAATCTTTGCTTATATGTTTTTCCATTAAAAACTGCTATCTTTCTATAAAAATTATTGTCCACTTTTTATTTTAATTTCTAGAGGAAAGTCAAAACTACGGTTCAATGAATCAAAGATCCAGCGAATTGTTACCTTTTTCGATGCTTGTGCATTTCTTGTATTAATCTCATAAGTTGTTTCTTCGACAATGAAATCACCATCTTCTGTCTTTGTCGTATCTTTATAAGAAAAATGATATTCAGAAGAAGAAGCATTTACCGTAATTCTAGGTACTGCAACTTCGAAATCTTTTCGATGTCGATAAGATAAAGTCACTAACATTCCCTCTTCACTTTCTGTTGATATGCATTTCACAGATGTTAAATGATCAAGCATAACGGTTGTTTCTGCTCGAACCATCTCCTCATCTTTCAATTGTACATGCAAAGAAAAAACATTCTCTCCTCCAGGAAATTTATATACGTCTTGAGGCAGTGTATAATGCTTAAGATTAGACACATCCGCAATCATCACATCTTGATGGTAAAGAGCAACCGATGTAATTATCGATTGATAAGGAATAATATTCCAAGATAAATAAACTTGATTATCGCTCCCATAATATCCTTTAAAATCTTGCACCTTAGCTGTTTTATGCTCTGGTGTAGCTACATTTTCTTCTATATTACTTATATTATCTACTTTCACAAAAAAAGCATAATATACAGTTAAGCCAGTAGTAATCACAATAATAATGGATAATAATATGATGAACACTATATTTTTTCTTAAATACACCATCATTTTACTCACCATAATTCCTCCTCATCTTCTGTTTTCATTATACATATTTATCTTATCAAAAACTACTTTTCTAAAGAATAATAGCAAATATATACTTTATTTAGTAAATAAAATGCTAAGAAATACTCATATATTTTTATAGTATATGCTTCTTATATAAAAAAATACATAAAGGCAACTATAAGAAAATTGTTTTGCCTATATAATAAAAAAGAAAAAGACTCACCTCTGTAACATACAGAAGTGAGTCTTTCTTACTTAGATAATACTTTTTTACTTCTTTATATATTTATTCAGAAATTGGCACTACAAGGTGTCCAAAAGTTTCTTTTATAAATGTACGTGTTTTCTCGCTTTGTAATACTTCGATAAGTGCTTTTATTTTCTTGCTTTCTTCATTTCCTTGTTTTACAGCAATAATGTTAGCAAATGTTTTAGCCCCTTCACTATCCTGTTCTTCAATTACTAATACTTTATCTTGTACATTTCCATCTAAAGCATAGTTTCCATTAATTACAGCATAATCTACATCTAATAATGATCTTGAAAGGTTTGCAGCTTCTATTTCTTTAATTTGAACATTTTTAGGATTTTCTACAATATCTTCTTTCGTAGCTTTTAATCCTACTCCCTCTTTCAATTTTAAAATACCATGTTTTTCTAATAATTGTAATGCTCTTGCTTCATTTGTTGGATCGTTAGGAACAGCAATGCTTGTTCCTTCACTAATTGTTTCTAATGTAAAAGGTGTGAATGTATATTTTTCACTGTATACTCCTAATGGTTCAAAGTGAATTGGAGCTACTCCTACAATATTACTTTGATTATCTTTATTAAATTGTTCTAAATAAGGTAAATGTTGGAAGTAATTAGCATCTAATTCCCCTTTTTCTAACGCCATATTAGGTAATACATAATCAGAAAACTCTTTAATATTTAAAATATATCCTTTTTCTTTTAATTCTTCTCTTGCAAATTCTAGTATTCTAGCATGAGGAGATGGACTTGCCCCAATACGTATAACTTTGTCATCATCTGCTTTCTCTCCTGCTGAACATCCTACTAAACATACTACAGCTAATAAACTTATTGCATACTTTATATATTTTTTCATCTTTTTTCTCCTTTAATGTGTATATTTCTTAATAAAATAATTTCCTATCCATTGGATAATCGTAACTAAACATAAAATAATAATTACTACAACATAGATAACATCGACTTGCGATCGTTGAAATCCATACCTTATCGCAAAGTCTCCAAGACCTCCACCGGCTACAACTCCTACCATCGCAATAAGACCAATTAAACTAATGAACGTCGTCATTGTTGAGCGTATAATTCCTGGAATACTCTCTTTTAAATAAACGCGTATAATAATTTGTATTGGTGTAATTCCCATAGCTAGACTTGCTTCGATAAGGCCATCACTAACTTCTGCTAAGACACTTTCTATCTGCCTTGCATAAAAGGGAACTGTCGCAAATACTAAAGGCACCAAAGCTCCTTTAGGTCCTATAAATGTACCGACAATTGCTTGACTTACATAAATAAGTAAGGAAACTAGAATGATAAAAGGAATCGAACGAAATAGATTTAAAATTTTATCTAATATCGTATAAAGAACAATATTTTGTAAAATATGATTTTTCTTCGTTACAGTCAAGATAACTCCAAAAATCAATCCAATAAGAACAGATAAACTACCTGCTATAGCTAACATATATAATGTTTCTATAAAACTTATTTGCAAACTAGGAAGCTTATCCATAATATTGGGCATTACATCAGATAACCATTCCATCATTGCTTCATCACCTCTACTTCCACTTGGCTTTCCTTAAGTGCTTTGATAGCTTCTTCTATTTTTTCTTTATTCCCTTTGAAAATAACTACTAAAGAACCTACAGGTTGATTTTGTAAAATCTCAATTGTCCCACAAATAATATTCACCTCTAATGAAAACAGCTTTGAAATATTTGAAATAATCGATGTTCCTGTATTCATCGTAGAATATTGAAGTTTCACTAATCGATCTCCTGGCTCTAAGTGAACAATAGGGGAATTTTGTTCCAATAGTTCATATATTTTAGAAATATTGGAAGTTGCACATAGAAAATCTTTCGTTACTTGTTTACAAGGATGAGTAAATATTTCTAATACACTTCCTTGCTCAACAATCTCACCACCTTCCATAATAGCTACTCTGTCACAAATTTCTTTGATTACTTCCATTTCATGAGTAATCAATATAATCGTTATCCCTAATTTTTGATTCACTTCTTTTAATAACTTCAAAATAGATATGGTTGTTTGGGGATCTAATGCTGAAGTTGCTTCATCACATAACAATACTTTGGGATCATTCGCTAACGCTCTTGCAATCGCTACTCTTTGTTTTTGACCACCACTGAGTTGGGAAGGATACATTCCCTTTTTATCACTTAAGCCTACTAATTCCAAAAGAGAATCTGTTTTCGCTTGAATCTCTTTTTTCGTATATCGTTTTTCAATATACATATCAGATGTTTCTTGTTGATTCTTTTGTTTATTAAATAGCGAAAACTTCCTTTTTCTTTTCATTGGAAAAGCAATATTTTGCTCTACAGTTCTTGCATTCATCAAATGAAAGTGTTGAAAAATCATTCCCATTTTCTGTCGTATCAAACGCAATTTTTTCATTTTTAAACCAGAAAGCTCTTCTCCTTCAATATAGATCTGTCCTTTGGTAGGCTTCTCCAACATATTTATACATCGTAACAAAGTAGACTTTCCTGCTCCACTACTTCCAATAATTCCAAAAATTTTCCCTTCTTGAATCTCAAGAGACACGTCTTTTAAAGCTTCTATTGTCTTCTTTTTAGATGTATATTCTTTTCTAACTTCTTTTAAAACAATCATTTGATCCCTCCTTCTAAACAAAAAAACTTCCATCCTAAAGGACGAAAGTTATATCGTGTTACCACCTTAGTTCATAAATATCTCATGATATTTACCTCATCAAGTACGTCTATAAATAGATTATACTCTATCGCTTTAACGGGCGAACCCGATATAGTTTACAGATTACTTTCAACTATATGACTCCCAGACCATGTTCAATAGTTACTCCTTTTATCCTCTTTCACCATATAAGGACTCTCTTCTAAAAACTTTCCCTATTTACTCTTTCTGTTCATTGTCTTTGTATATGCTTGTATGATACCTTACTTTCTATGATTCGTCAACTACTTTTTACAAAAAGAATATTTCATTATTGAATTTTATACTTTAGACGGTAAGTTTTTCCTTCACTTTCATCATCAAAATATTCGGTATATTGAAAACATATTTTTTGTGTAGAACGAGCAATAATAAAAACTAGACATCCATGAATTTCTTCATTCGGCTTTAGAGCATATTCATTTGGAAACTGCTTTTCTACATGAAAATATTCTTCTGCTGGAAAAGGTCCCTCTTTATCAAAAATGATACTAAAATCTTCATGATACATACTTAAAATCTCATTCGTTAAATTTTGAATTGATATATGCAATTTTATAAACTGTGCTTCTTCATCCACACAATATCCTTCTAAATCTTCTGTAATAATTTCTATTCTTTTTAATTTTAAAAGAAAGAAAATAGTTTGGAATTCATTGATCATAGCATGATTAGGACTATAATCATTTGTAAAGAGCACATTTTGTTTTCCATTTTTGTAAACACTAATTTCCATACGTTTCCCTCCTTCTATTCATACTATATGAATAGATACGTGAAAACTGTCAGTTTTACTAGAAAAAAGCAAGATATCTTCATAAAATTTCTATTTCTAATAAAACTTGAAAATGAACATCTACTATCTTTTATGCTATAATGATAGGTATAGAAAGAAGGTGTTCATAATGTTTAAATGGCTATCATCCCTTTTTTCAAAGAAAGAAAAAAAGGAAATATCTTCTCCTGTACAAAAGCCAGTTGTCATTACTATTCATGGCTATGGAAGACGAAGAAAGCATGAGATGGATAATTTATTATTATGGGATAAAGAACAAGAATTTGAAATTGTACAATTTCATATGTATGACATCTTTGATGAAAAAGATTGTGATTGGATGTTATGGGTGTCTCGTGCCAAAGAAGTTGTGGATTCTTATGCTATGCAAAAGCGAGAGATCTATTTAATAGGTTTTTCTATGGGAGGAGTAATCGCCTCTTATTTAGCAACTGTATGCCCTGTAAAAAAATTAGTTCTATTAGCTCCTGCTTTTCAATATATACATCTTGAAAATATAGCTTCACTAATTACGAAAGGAGCTGCTTCTTTATTATCTTCATCTTCAGAAAAAAAAGATATAAAAGAAGTTGAAATTCCAAGACCTTTTTATGGAGCTTTTATGGACCTTGTAAAAGCACTAAAAAAATATATTGCCTATGTGGAATGCCCTGTTTTATTTATTCATGGTGATGCAGATGAAGTCATTCCATTAAAAAGCTCCATTAATGCTTTTGAAAAAATAAAACACCAACAAAAAAAATTGTTTATTCTCCACAATGGTCATCATCGCTTATTAACAGATGAACAAGTAAATTGGGAGTGTTTCCAAATTATTATGCTTTTCTTCCATAATAAAATTTTACATGGAGAAGTGATTGAGCAAGCAGAAGATATTTTAGAAGTCATGCGAAAAGAGCACCAAACTGAACAACATGATGAAGCAGATACAATAAAAAAAGAAGTTGAACCTATTATTTAAATTAAAATGATTAAGAAAAGTGAAAATGTATCTTTTCAATGAGCAT
>CAMWMY010000015.1 GCA_947175465.1 uncultured Erysipelotrichaceae bacterium
ATAGGGGATTCTATTTATCAATTTTCTTTTTTTACAAGTAAGCTTTCTTTTGAGATTCCATAAGAAGATATTGTATTCAAGCTTGTTTATGGTAAAATAAAAAAGAAACTAAAGGGAGAGATGAAAGTGTTGAAACTATTTGTACCACACTATTATATTGAGAGCTTTCAAACATTGTCGATTGAGTACTTAAAAAAGAATCATATTAAAGTACTTTTTTGTGATATTGATAATACTTTAGTCGCTCATGATGAAGCTAGTGCTAATGAAAAGGTTATTGCTTTTCTTCAAAAAGTAAAACAAGCACATATTGAAGTGATCTTTATAAGTAATAATGTGAAAGAAAGAGTGTATCGTTTTGCAGAAGATTTTGATATAAAAGCATATGCTTTTGCAAGGAAACCATTAAAGATGACTTATAAAAAAATTATGAGGGATACAGGATATAAAAAAGGAGAAATTGCAGTTTTAGGAGATCAGCTCCTTACAGATATATTAGGCGGGAATCGCATGGGTTATTTTACTATTTTAACAAGTCCCGTTGTGAAAAAGGATTTAACGTGTACAAAATTGAATCGTAAAATAGAATCAATTGTTTATTTTATGTTAGAAAAGCGAAAAAAATTGCGAAGAGGAGTTTATGATGAAAATATGTAAAGGCTGTGGAATTCAATTACAAGATGTAGAGAAAAAGGAACTTGGCTATACACCGAAAATGGAAAGTGATTATTGCCAAAGGTGTTTTCGTATTCGAAATTATAATGATGTAGTTATTTCGATGAAACAAGGTATTTCTTCTAATGAAGTGTTTGCGAAAATAGAGAAATTGCCAGCCCTTATTTTATGGGTAGTTGATTTATTTGATTTTGAAGCGCATATGATGAAAGGAATTCATCGTCATTTTTTACATAAAGATATTGTTCTTGTTGCGACGAAAAGAGATTTACTCCCAGATACTCTTCAAGATACGAAAATAGCCAACTTTATTATGGAGCGGTTGAAAGTATTCGGCATTCAAATAAAAGGTCTTGTTATTTGTGGAGATTTAGCAAAACATGCTTATGATGATCATAATCACTCTGTAGAAGAAGTATTAAAAGCAATTGCTTTTCATCGTCAAGGACGTGATGTAGCTATTGTAGGAATGGCCAATGCTGGGAAGAGTACATTATTAAATGCCTTATTAGGGAAAAAAGATTTAACAACTTCTTATTATCCAGGTACAACTTTAGAAGTTAATAAAATTCAAATGGAGGATTATCTTTTATACGATACACCAGGAATTACACGCTATGATTCTTTGCTTACGTTTATTGAAGATAGTAAGCTAAAAGTTGTTATTCCATTACATCAAATAAAACCTAAAGTATATCAGTTGAGAAGAAATCAAACATTATCTGTTGGAGGTCTTATCCGCCTTGATCTTATCGGTTGTGAAAAAGTAAGCTGTGTTGGATATTTTAGTAATCAATTACCTTTCCATCGAAGCAAACAAGAACAAGGAGATGCTTTATGGAAGCAGCATATGCACGGAATGTTATCTCCATGTATGGATGATAAGTTTGAAGATATGAAAAGTTATACCTTCCATCAGTTTCAAGAAAAAACAGATATTGTGATACATGGAGTTGGATGGTTTACGATTAGTGGAAAATTTGATCAAGGGAAAATCTATGTAAATAATAAAATTAGTGTAACATTTAGAAAGGCGATGATTTAATGCTTACAAAAAAAGATATAAAATATTTAAAAAGTTTAGCTCAAAAACAAAGAGCTCTTTTTCAAGTAGGAAAAGATGGGATTAGTGAAAATATGTTGAAAAGTATGGATGATGCATTTGAAGCACATGAACTTGTGAAAATTAATCTTTTAAAGACATGTCCTCAAACGCTTCAAGAAGTTCAATCTTACATTGCTTTTGCAACACAGTGCGAAGTAATTCAAGTAATAGGAAAAACAATCGTAGGATACCGTCGTAGTAAAAAGAATGTGTTAGGTTTATAATATGAAAATTGCAATCTTAGGTGGAAGTTTTGATCCGATTCATCAAGGGCATATGGAAATGGCCAAGTATGCTTTAAGACATATAAAGGTGGATGAAGTATGGTTTTTACCAACGAAAAAAACACCTTTAAAAACACGCGAACTCACTGCGTTTCATCACCGATGCGAAATGATAAAACGTGCTATTCACCCTTATAATCGCATGAAATTATGCAAAGATGAAGATCGTGATGTAGAATACTCTTATACAATTGATACTGTAAAATATATGAAAAAGAAATATCCCATGCATCAATTTCTTTGGCTAATAGGGTTTGATCAAGCAAAGCAATTAGAAAGTTGGAAAGATATTCAAACATTATTGCAGCTTGTGGAATTTCATGTTTTTTTACGTGATGATAAGACAGAGGTATGTCCTTTTCCTGTTATTATAGAAAAAATGCCTTTGATTAATATTAGTAGTACTAAAATTAGGAAGGGACATGATTTGCACAAAGTAGCAAGAAGTGTTCGTGATTATATAGCACAGCATGGACTTTATTTATCAACAATGATTGAAGATAAGATGTGTGAAAAACGCTATGAACATAGCAAAAGTGTTGCTAAGCTTGCTAAAGAGTTAGCTTTATGTCATGGAGTTGATGAACAAAAAGCATATATTGCTGGTCTTTTGCATGATGTGTGTAAAGAATGGCCGTATCAAAAGGCATACCAGTGGATGCAAACTTTTCATCCTTTGCTCATGCATCATCATAAAAATATTTGGCATGCTTATGTTGGGGAACAACATGTTAAACGTTATTATCATATTAGGGATAAGCAGATATGCCATGCGATTAAAAATCATGTACAAGGTAGTAAACAACACACATTGTCAATGATTGTATATATTGCAGATAAGTTAGATCCTTTGCGTGGATATGATTCCCATGCATTGATACAATTAAGTAAAAAAGATTTGAATAGAGGATATGAAGAAGTTCAAAAAGAGCAAGAAGCATATTTAAAAAGGAGAAATCAAGGATGAGAGAACTATTAGCAGAAGTTTATAAAGCTATTGATGAAAAAAAGGGAGAAGATATTGTTTCTTATGAATTTACTCCCTTAAATCCCTTTATCGATTATGTCGTTATTTGCAGTGCTCAAAATTTAAGACAAGTACATGCGATCGCCAATAATATACAAGATCGAATGAAAGAGAAAAAGTTTTCAATAAAGAGAAAAGAAGGAACGAAAGAGAGTCGCTGGATTTTAATTGATTTAGATAGTGTGATTGTACATGTGTTTTATGATGAAGAGCGAAATGTTTATCAATTAGAAAAATTATATGCAGACTTGAAGCAAGTGGATATCTCCTTATGATCTATCGTCAATTAGCAACTTTTTATGATGCCCTAGTAAAAAATGAGCAAGCGACACAAGCATGGGTATCATTTGTAAAACAATATGTGCAAGGTACAAGAATATTAGAGCTTGCATGTGGATCAGGAGAAATGGCTCTTTCTTTATCTAAAATAGGCTATGAAATTGATGCAAGTGATCAATCCCAATGGATGTTGCAGAAGGCAAAAGAAAAGCAAGGAAGCGATAAAGTACAATGGTTAGTTATGGATATGCTAGCCTTTCAAACGAATAAGTCCTATGATGCAATTCTTTGCTTTTGTGATAGTATTAATTATATTTTAAAAGAAGAAGAGTTAATTAAGCTGTTTTCTAATATTTATCAAAGTCTACCAGAGAATGGAGTATTTCTTATGGACATGCATAGTGTAGATCGCTTAGTGGAGTTTCAAGAGGAATATATAGAAACTGGCCATGTAGAAGGCTATGCATATGAATGGCATATTTTTAGTGAAGATGACTATTTATATCAAAATTTTGCCTTTTATAATGACGAAGCGAAACCAATTATGGAGCAGCATATACAAAGAGTATATGATCCTATGCAAGTGAAGCAGATGTTATGTGATATTGGCTTTCATGTTCAAATTATGACAGATTTTGTATTTGAAGGGATTCAAGAAGGTGAAAAATATTTTTATATTTGTAAGAAAGGGGACTAATGTATGATTGGAATTATTGCAGCAATGGAAATTGAACGTGATGCGATATTAGCAAAAATGGAAAATGCTGAGCAAAAAGATATTTCAGGAATTTCTATGTTCACTGGTGAGTTGGGAAAGAAACCAATCGTTTTAATGTTAAGTGGAGTAGGAAAAGGCAATGCAGCTATGAGTACGACGATTTTATTGGAAAACTTTCAGTTAGAAGCTGTTATCAACATAGGGACTGCTGGTGGACTTTTAAGAGAACAAAATGTTTTAGATATTGTTATTAGCAATCAAGTGGTCCAGCATGATTTTGATACAAGTGGTTTAGATCAAGAAGAAGGGATAGGGTTGTATTATCAAGCTGATGAGCAATTAATAAGTGAATGTAAGAAGGCTTTTTCTTCGGATTGCTATCAAGTATTTACTGGGCTTATTGCTAGTGGTGATCAATTTATTTGTGAGAATGAAAAAATTGAAACTTTATTGGCTACCTTCCCTAAAGCAATGTGTGTAGAAATGGAAGCTGGAGCGATTGCACAAGTATGTTCACATTATGAAATACCTTTTGTAGTTTTACGCTCTTTATCAGATATTGTATATAAAGAAAATAGCGAGATGGACTTTAAAGAATATGCAAAGCGTGCAAGTGAGCGCAGTGCAAGCTGTTGTGAGCAATTTTTATATAATCGAAAATAATATTCTATAAAAATATACAAAACAAAGGTAAGTAAGAGAACTTGTTTTTGTTAAAAAAGTATATTTTTTTGTTATAATAAAAAAGTAAATATGAAATGATAAAAAAAGAAAGAAGGGTATAGAATGGAGCAATGGTGGAAGAAGCCTTATATTAAAAGAAGAGATTGGGTTTTAGATTCATTAGAAGAGCTAAGTTTAACATCAGAAGAAGCCATGCTCATATTATTAATTGATTATTTGAATGAGCATAATGTTTTAATTAATCATAGTATATTGGCGAATAAATTAAAAAAAGAACAAAATGAGATTGATGATTTACTATCGAAGTTAACAACGAAAGGATATTTAGAAATTATTTATAATCATCGAAAAATTGAATTTTCGATTGATGGTTTATTTTCTAAAGATGAACAAAAGCCTATGAAATTTGATGAATCGCTATTTCATCAATTTGAAGAAGAGTTTGCAAGGCCATTAAGTCAAGTAGAATTGAAGCGCTTATCAGATTGGATGCATACATATAATCAAAAATTAATTTATTATGCTTTACGCCAAGCTGTTATTTATGATAAACATAGCTTTGATTATATTGAAAAAATTTTAATTGAATGGAAACGAAAAGGAGTTTCGGCAGAAAATATTGAAGAAGGGGTGTATTAAATGCGCATGACAACAGATGAAATATTGGATATATTAGATAAGCAATTTCCAGATGCACATTGTGAGCTTTATCATCGAAATGCATTTGAATTGATTGTCGCCGTTGTATTATCTGCTCAGACTACAGATAATGCAGTAAATAAGGTTACACCAGCACTTTTTGAAGCTTTTCCCACACCTGTATCTTTAGCTAATGCTGATATTAAAGATATTGAGGCAAAGTTAAGAACAATTGGGCTTTATCGTAATAAAGCTCGTATGATTAAAGAGTTGAGTATTTCGCTTTTAGAACGGTTTCAAGGAGAAGTGCCACGTGAAATGAAACAATTAACCTCTTTAGCAGGGGTAGGTAGAAAAACAGCAAATGTTGTCCGTAGTGTATGGTTTGATATACCTTCTGTAGCTGTAGATACACATGTAGAACGTATATCCAAACGTTTGGGTTTTGCCAAAGTTTATGATGATGTTTTAGATGTAGAAGTGAAATTAAAGCGTAAGATTAAAAGAGAAAGATGGAATCACGCACATCATTTATTAATATTTTTTGGGCGTTATCAATGTCTTGCAAGATCACCTAAATGTGAAGGATGTGCATTTGCTTCATTTTGTAAAAAAGAGAAATTAGAAGCTTATCAAACAAAGAAAAAAGATTTAGTAAAAGCATAAAAAAAGAAGTTTTCACACTTCTTTTTTATTTTGTATTTCGAGATCGTCTTGATCCATTATTATTTGAGGAGTCGTTATCTGGTTTTGATGGGGTATTGTCAGGCAATGTAGTAGAAGGTGGTGTAGTGGATGGAGGTGTTGTAGAAGAGTCAGGAGAACTTTGTTTTTTCGGCAATGTAACATTGCGGCAAATTCCCTCACTTTTTCCTCCAGCATTGCTATAAGAATAGTATCCACAAACTTGGATTGTAGATCCAGGTTCAATATTTGTTAAAACTTCTTCTCCACTTGCTGATGATAGTGTAAATGTTTGAATAACTTGTCCATTTTGTTTTATATCTGCTTTATATACAACTTTTCCAAAAATAGCATTTGTATTGAAAGATGAGCTATCTCCATCTACTAATTTACTTGGATCAGGATAAGGAGCAAATTGTAATTGAAGAACATTCGCAGTACCACTCTTAATACTTGCATTAAAGCTTGTTAAAGGGGAGAGGCTTTCTACGTTTAATGTATCTAAAGATGCGTATTTTTTATTAATGTATCCTGTTGTTATTAAGTTTTCAGGTGTACCTGCAGGCGGTGTTGTATAAGGATATTTACCAGTCAAGTGGCGAATTTGAACGACACCTTCTGGTTTTTCAATTCCTTTTGGAGTCTCATTTTGATGGATATAATCTAATAATTTTTTATTAATTTGTCCAGGAATATTCATATTATTTACTGGAACGGTAACATAGGATTGTTGTCCTAAAATCGGTTTATCGTAACCACCCCATGTGGATACTGTATAATTGCTTGTATAACCGACCATCCAAATATCTTTCATTACTCCTTCAGGGATTCCCCATTGAACACCAGAATCCCCCCAGTCTGATGTTCCAGTTTTTCCATATACAGGATAATTCGAACGTAATATACCTAGGAAGTTATAATAATTTCCAGCAACAGCTTTTTGTAAAATATCAGACATTAAGAAAGCTGATTCTTCTGAGAATACTTTTACTGGTTCGACTTCATTTTCTACTGTTTTGCTGCCTCCTTGATAGACAATCTTTCTTACGGTATGTGGTTTAATATAGTTTCCTTTATTCGCTAAGGCAGAGTAAGCACCAGCCATTTGTACAGGAGAAGCTTTCATTGTAGACCCTCCAATAGAATATTGTAAATTGAAATTATCATTTGATATTTCAGTGTATCCCAGCTTATTCATAAAGCTAATAATTTCATTTTGGCCTACTTTATCAATTGTACTTATTAATGCTTTGGCTGCAGTTGTATTTAGGGACTCAGCAACTGCTCTTTCTAATGGTAGTTTTCCGACATATTGACCATTGGCATTTCTTAACATTTGTCCTGTTCCATAAATATCAATAGGTTCATCGACTACAGTATGTGATGTAGCCCATCCTAGATGTTCAAAAGCAGGAACATAGTCTAAAATCGGTTTAATAGAAGATCCAGGTTGCTTTTCTTCAAATGCACGGTTGATACGACTTTCACCTGAATAATTTCGACCTCCACCAATAGCTAAGATTTCACCATTTTGGTTATTCATTAATGTAAAACCAACTTGGAAGTTATCGTCTCCTTGTGGGAAGGCAACTACATCACCATCTAAAATGGAGTCCGCTAGCTGTTGAGCTCCTCGATCCATTGTTGTATAGATATCCATGGAAGTATCATACATATTGTCACCTGTTAACTCATAAACTTCATTAGATACAGCATCTAAAAAGCTTTGATAAGGATCCGTATCAAAGAAGGTTTTCCCATTTAATTGGAATGCTAATTTTGTCGATTTTGCTAAATCGCATTCTTCTTTTGTTATATAACCATGATACGCCATCAAATCGAGCGTTGTATTTCGACGCTCAAGAGCAATTTCATAAAAGTTAGTAGCTTTTCCTGTTGTTTCATTTAAAACGTAACCATTATAAGGGTTATATAAGTTAGGTGCATTAATAACACCAGCTAAAAATGCACTTTCGGATAAGGTAACTTGGCTAATATCTTTTCCAAAGTAGTACTGTGCACCTTTTTGGATACCACGTGCAGCATCTCCAAAGTTAATTTTATTTAAATATAAAGTAAGGACCTCTTCTTTAGATAACTCTTTTTCAGCTTGCATACTTAAGAAGATTTCTTGAATTTTAAATTTAACTTTATCCAATGAGCTATTTGCTATTTTATTGGCAAAATACGTATTATCGATCATTTGCATAGTTAAGGTAGATCCCCCTTGTGCAAAGGATCCAGCTGATAAGTTTTCTATTGCTGCTTTTATAAAACGTGGTAAGTCAAATCCGTTATGTTTAAAAAAGCGTGAATCTTCAATTGCTAAAAAAGCATCAATAACGGTTTGAGGAAGTTGCTCATATTCGATATTTTCACGTTTTTCTTTCCCAAGCTCGGCAATGACTTCTCCATTGCTATCAAAAACTCTTGTGGAATTAGCAGAAATTAAATCGTTTTGGTCAAATTTGGCTGCATTTTCATTATTTAAAATGTCATTTAATATAAAGAAAACACTTACCCCACCAATAACGACAGTGGTTAGGAACATAATAATAAATCCATTTAAAATTTTACGTTTATTAATTTTCCTCTTCTTTTGTTCTTTTTGTGTATGTTTATTTTTTTTCATTTATATAACCTCCTTGAAGTATTGCTCATCTACATTATTTATCTAATAAAGTTAGAAGTAAAATTTTATCCACTAAAATTTTTTATTGTTTGGTTTTCTTTTTTACTAGATGTTTTGTCTTTGAAGTAGAGTTCATCGACACAATCTAAATAATGAAGTCGAGGAGTAATGCCTTCTCGTATGAAAACTCCATGCTTTTTTACCATTTCATAAGAAATTGATTTTGTCTCTATTTGGCGATACATCTCAATCATGATTGCGGCATCAATCAAATAGGTTTCATTGTGGCTTGTGAAACGAAGGATAAAGAAACCGATTCCTCCATGCAATAAGACACGTTCTAAATGACGAATCTGATGTTCATGAATACTTTTAAAAGGAAAACTGGTTTTGGACCTTGTCTCTTTGGCCTCAAAGTCAATGGCTCTTTGTCGATAAATACCATTATAATCTGTTGTACTAGGTACTTTGTAATAAGCTTCTATAATTTTAGCACTGCTTCTTTTTGGATAATCTACTTTTACAACTTGAATAGGTGTAGGCTTTTTATGAATCAATGCTCGATCAATTTCTAAATAGTAAGCATTACTACTATTTAAATCATCTTCTAAAGACATCCCTCGTCCAATATGATTTTGGGAGAGTTGTGCACTTGAATTACATCTTTTCTTATGATTTGGATAGCCAATCATTCTACCACCTTACCTTATTCTATATAATTTTATCTTATTTTCTTGTAGATGTGAAGATTTGAGATTAAATTTTTACTTGCATTTTATCTCATTTTTTGAGAAACTATTGATGTGGAAGGTGAATTTGATGGAAAAAAGATTTAAACTTACAATTGAAGATGTATTAGAAAAGCAATTTAACGTTGATTTTAAAGGATACGCTTCTGTCGAAGTAGATGAATTTTTGGATCTAGTAATTGCTGATTATCAACAATATGATCAAATGATTGCAGAGCTTGGGGAAAGACTTCAAGAATATGAAAAACAAGTAAATGCTCTAAAAGCAAAAGTTGTCGAGTTGGAAGGAAAGCAAGAAGCAGCAACATCAAATCCAACACCGCAAACCAATAATGTTGATATATTGAAACGTCTAACAAGACTAGAAAACGAAGTTTTTAAAAATTAAAATTGTATGGATATGCTGAAGACAATCGCTGGCTAAAAATAGTTAGAGGAAAGTCCATGCTCGCACAGCCTGTGATGGCTGTAGTGTTTGTGCTAGATGAAAAAATAAATCTAGGCAGGTGTAAAAACTTGACGGCTGAGAAAAATCTAAGGGCAACTAAGATGGCTCTCTTTAAAAGTGCCACAGAGACGAGCTTTTAGGGAAACTTAAAAGGTGGAACGGGTAAACCCCACAAGCGAGAAACCCAAATTTGGTAGGGGAATTCGTAGTTACGAAACGAAGTATACTATGGAACGTGTTATGCGTAGATAAATGATTGTCACTTTTTGTATAAAAAAGAACAGAACATGGCTTATTCAGCGTAGAAAACGGAGGAAATCGGTAAGATTTTCTCTTTTTTATAATTTACATATTGACATTTGCTTGTTATAATAGTATGTAGTTGAAGTGAGGGATCGTATGGAAAAGATTGGACTTTTGTTAAAGCAACGTCGTGAGGAATTGGGGCTTAGTATTGAAGAGGTAAGCCATCGAACACGTTTGACAATTAAGTATATCAAGGCGATTGAAGAGGGGGATATTTCTTATTTTAAAGATGATTTGTCCTATCTTCGTTTTTTTCTACGATCTTATTGCGAGACCATTGATTTAGATTTTTGTGAATTAAAGGATTTACTTAATGAATCTATTAATGATTACACTGCTTCATTTTCTATTGATATGATGGAGCGTCATCAGGCAATCGAAAAAAATATACGCAAGCGTTCCAATGCGATTACAAATGAGAAAAAACATGCAGATAAAGAAAAGAAACATCGTAGATGGTCAATTGATTTATCTTTAGTCTCTTTTATAGGGATTGGGGTTATCGTTCTTGCTGGAATTTTATTTACAGCTATTTTTATAGTAAAAAGTGGTATGTTGTCATCTTCTGATACACCAGAAGTCCCATCAGTTGAAACTATTGAAAATGAACATCAAGAAAATAATAGTGTGAATGAAGATCCTCAACAAGTTGCAGAGTCTACTCAACCAGCAGAAGAAGAGAAAAAAGAAGAGGCAGCTTTTGCTGTTGAAAAGGTAAGTGATCGTGAGTACCGATTAAAAAATGTAAAAGAAGATGAAGAAGTGCAATTTGAAATTCATTTTGGTTCTAGCTCGGCTTTTCGTGTACTTGTAGATGGAGTGCAATTAAGCGAACCTGTTTCAAAAATTTATCCTTATAATCAATCATTAACAGTGAAGCAAACATTAAAAAAAGGAATGCGTATTTCACTTGCTTTTGGATTTATGCAAAATAATCGAGTACAAGTTAATGGGATAGAAGTTGAAATTGATCCAGCATATAAAAAGTTAGCAGGTAGTGTAGTATTAGATTTTGTTGTGGAAGGTGATTAAAAATGAATATTGCAAATCGTTTATCTATTTTTAGAATTTTATTAGTCCCCTTAATTATTCTGATTTACATTTTTCCTTATTCCCATTTTCAAATTCATATTCCTGTTTATAACGTCGCTTTTATAAGTGTGCCACTTACGAATCTTGTAATTTTAGGGTTATTTGTATTAGCGTCCTTCACTGATTTTTTAGATGGCTATTTAGCAAGAAAATATAATTTAATTACATCTTTTGGAAAGTTCATCGATCCTATTGCGGATAAGTTATTAGTGAATACGATGTTTCTTTTATTTGCATCCAGTGGTCTTATTTCGATTGTGCCTGTTCTTATTATGGTGGCAAGAGATACTATTGTAGATGGATTGCGGATGAGTGCAAGTAGTAAAGGGGTTGTAGTAGCTGCAGGCTCTTTAGGAAAATTAAAAACAGTATCGCAAATGTTAGCCATTATTTTATTATTAGTTTATAATTTACCATTTGAATTGTGGAGACTTCCTCTTGATGACTTTATGTTATGGTTTGCAACAGCTATTTCTATTATGAGTGGTGTAAGTTATTTCATGCAGTTAAAAGGTGTTGTAACGGAAACGATGTAATATGAAAGAGTTAGTAGAACTATTAAAAGTGCAAAACTTGACAATTGGAAGTTGTGAGAGTTTAACAGCAGGTCTTTTTACAAGTAGAATGGCAGAAGTAGCAGGAGCTTCTCAAGTATTAAAGGGAGGTATTGTTACCTATCAAACTGCTTGTAAAAAAGAAGTTGTTCATATAGAAGAACAATTACTAGATACTTATGGAGTTGTTAGTGAACAATGTGCCAAAGAAATGGTACAAAAGGCACAGAAGATATTAAATGTGGATGTTTGTGTTTCTTTTACTGGAAATGCTGGGCCTGATGCTTTGGAAGAAAAGCCGGTTGGTCTTGTTTGTTGTGGATTAGCAATTCATAATCAAATTTTTTGCTATACTTTTCAATTGAAAGGGACGCGTAATGAAATTCGAAATGCTGTAGTTTTACATATGTGTGAAAAAATAAAAGAACAATTAAAAAATAAATAAGGAGAAAGCAATGGAAGAAAAAAATGTAGTGAAAGAGAAAAAAGGTGTAGTTGATAAAGAAGTACAAAAGAAAAATGAATTATTAGAAGATGCTATTAAGC
>CAMWMY010000016.1 GCA_947175465.1 uncultured Erysipelotrichaceae bacterium
TGAAAGTAATCAAAAGAACTACTTTTGGTTATCATTTCTTCACAAACTTTAAAACTATAATTTTACTTATTGCAAATACCATACTTAAAGGCACTTAAAAAGGTGATCTTTCGATCACCTCACACTCACTTAAGTTGAGTTAATTTCTCTTCACTAACACTAACAAATAAAGAGCTATCAATACTTCCTAAGTAACTTTAGTATTTCATTGCCTATTTAAGAAGTATTTATGATTTGTGTATACTTACGATTTTATTTCTTATATGCTTTCTTAATTAAAGTTCCTAATACGGTGATTGTAAAACCTACAAGCATCATCCAGAAACTAGCTTGGCTAGTATCTCCTGTTTGTACACCCGTTATAGAGTTTTCTTGATTTAGAGATTCATCTTCTTTATCTTCTAACTGAGGAGGTTGTACTCCTTCAGTATCCTCTTTATCCTCTTCTACAGGTGGAATTTCTGGAGTTGTCGTATTTTCCGTAATTTGAAAGATGATTTCTTTTTCGATACCTACATAGTTTGTATCTTCTTGTACATGGATAACTAGTTTATAAGTTCCTACTTCTTTTGGAGCTTCTTTTAATTCAATCCATTTTTCTTCTCTTGCGGTAGTATCTTCTTTTACATACCATGTATACGTTGGTATTTCTTGACTACCTACTTGTACAACACTTGGTATTTGTACGGGTTGTCCATCATATACCTTATCAAGTGTTCCTTCGATTGTTAAAGAAGTTTGTCCTTTCGCAATTGTAAAGTTTCTTGTCACACTTCCTATGTAATTCCCCATTCCTGTTACAATTACACGTGCTTCTCCTGCATTTTTATTGTTTTCATAACTAACTTGGTAATCTTTACCTTCTTCTAATGCAACACCATCTTTTTCAACTTTTACTGTAGGTGTTTTTTCACTTCCATCGTATACATACTGATCTATCGCAAGTGTAATATGAGCAGTTGCTATATCTACACTTACAACATCTTTCGGTGTAACATTGATCGTAATCATTTGCGTTGCTTCATGATAGTTCGAAGTAGAAGCAGCTCTTACATAAATGTGCGTACTTCCTTGTGCTATACCTGTCACATTTCCTTTATCATCTACAACAGCTATCGTTTCATCAGCTGATTGATAGCTTAGCTGTCCTTTCGCCCCTTCAACAACTAGCGCTGCTGTTTCTTCTACCATAATGGTATCTTTGCTAGGTACTACTCTTATTGTTTGATCAGCTTTTTTAATAACGAAATCTTTGGTGATAACTCCTGTATAAGCTCCTATTCCTCTTATTTCTACAGTCGCATTACCAGCATTGATATTATTGTTGTAAGTTACTGTATAATCTGTATTTTCTGCTAATGTTTGACCATCTTTGCTAACTGTTACCGTTGGCACTTTCGCAGTTCCATCGTATACATATTCTTCTTTGTCTAAAGTTGCTGTAAAAGCTGTAATATCGATCGGATCTAAAGCTGTAACAGAAATAGTAATGGTAGCTACAGCTGCATTATAATTATTCGTCTCTGCAGCTAGTATACGAACTGTTACAACCCCAGGCAATTGTCCAATAACTTCTCCATTTGCATTCACTTGTGCAATTGTTGGATCACTTGTTTCATAACTTAGTGCTCCTTTTGCTCCATCAATAGTAAGACGTGTTGTCTCTCCTACCTTTATCGTTTCTTTATCTGCATGAATGCTTATTGCTTGTTCAGCTTTTGCGATTGTAAATGTTTGATTTATACTTCCTGTATAATTTCCTATTCCTGTAATGTTAACACGTGCTTCTCCTGCATCTACATTATTTTCATAGTTAACTTGATAATCAACACCTTCTTCTAATACAATACCATCTTTTTCAATATTGACTGTCGGTGTTTTTTCATTTCCATCATAAACATAGTGTGTATCACTTAATGTAATATTGTAATCTGCAAGGCTAGCAGCTGTTACTGTCACATCGATCGTTTGGCTTGCTTCATTATAATTTTCTGTCTCTAAAGCTGTTATGGTAATACTTGCTTGTCCTACCTTTTTCCCTACAATTGTTCCATCTTGTGTGATTGTTACAATATTTTCATCACTTGATGTATAAGTAAAACGAGGATTCGCTATAGTACTTGTCGCTTGGATAGTAGCTCTTTCTCCTACTGTAATTGTATCTTTGCTAGCTGTTACACTCATTGTTTGATTTGCTTTTTGAATAAGGAATGTTTTTGTGACAACCCCAGTATAAGCGCCTATTCCTCTTATCTCTACAGTTGCACTACCAGCATTGATATTATTTGTATAACTTACTGTATAATCCGTATTTTCTGCTAATGTTTGACCATCTTTGCTAACTATTACCGTTGGCTCTTTCGCAGTTCCATCGTATACATATTGTTCTTCATTTAAGGCAATCGTACAATCTTGAATATTTATAGAAGTTGGCCCTTCTTCTGGATCATTGTATTCAATTTTACTTTGTAAATCACTGCTTAAATTATTTTCCATCCACTCATAACGTTTTTGTAACCAATTACGGAAATACGTTATATCTTCATCATAAGTAGGGAATGGGCGATACATAAAATCGATATAGTCATTGGCATACGTTATATCCCAACCAGCACCACCGTTTTCTACAGGTGTATAATTTTTATCAAAAATAGCTCTATATTGAGTTAATGCTTGATCAATTTTTCCATTTGCTTCATAAAGCTCTTTCATCTTTGATTGATTTGTTTGGAAAGTATTCATAACTTGGTTATAAAATCCTTCATACTTAAATAATAATGGATACCAAACAGAGTCAAAAGCATATAAACCTACTGTACTATCTTGTCCATGATAATCCGCATAAGAACCATTTACATTTCCTGCGGATAAATCATAATCCCAAATAGGTCCTGCATAAAGTTTTCCATTCTTATAGTAGAAAAAGACAGAGGATACTTGAATATCAAAAGTTTTCCAATATTCATTTAAAACATAATATTTCGCAAAAGAATCTACATCAATCTTTTCACAAAGAAGGTTATAATCTCCAGAATCCATTGCCGTTTCGATATCTTGTAAGATCGTACGAACATTATCTAATTGTTCATCACTCATCTTACTTGGGCGATTCACTCTAAAGCGAATCCCTTTGCTTGTTGTTACATATTGTTCCCCTGGTTCCTCTTTACTATCTAACTCAATAACAAAGTCCTGACTTCCTTCTTGTAAATCTACTTTATCAACGGCTCTTTCCATTAAAGTATACGTCCCTTTATATACACCATCTATCCATAATTCTACAAATTGTTGGCTAGGTGTATATTCTAACCCTATGTTTTTCGCAAATTCAAATACGATATAGCTACGTAATAAGGTAGGGTCAAAATGATTTGCTAAAAGAGCCCATGTCTTTGATAATTCCATTCCAAAAGCTGACTGTGCTTCTGGAAACTTTAAATTATATGGTTTCTTTTTCCCTAAAGCTGTCGTATTCCCACGTACTTTAATCCCTATATCATTTCTTGAGATAATGAGAGAGTCACTAGATCCTTCTTCTGGAACAGCTGCAATTTCTGTATTGTTCTTATATCCTACTTCTACTTCATTTCCACTTTCATCCACTGTCCATTTTTCAAGTTCATTTCCTTTACCATCCGCTGTTGTAATAAAGATTTGCGGTACACTGCTTGTTTTATATACTAAAGCAGAAACACCTGCTTGTAGTTCACTCTCTAATTGTGTCATATAGTTATCATCAACGATTGCACTTGGATCTTCTACTTTTTGTAATAATCCTGTCAATGTATTTTCTAATGCATTTCTACTTTCTTCCTTGTAGTAAATATGGTAATACTTAGGAATTGATTGCAGCATACTAACAATTTGTTCTTTGTATGTATCGCTAATATGGCTTGCACTTGCTAATTGTTTTTGTATAAGTTCTACGGTATTCTCATTTACTTTTTCCTTTGTTGTATCTGCTAAAGTAAAAGCATGAACATTAGGAATATATTGGCTAATGATAACTCCTACTCCTACACTTACACATAAAGCTTTTTTTACGATACTACATTTTTTCATATGTATCTTATACCCCTTTCAAGCTAACTGCATGGGTAGTATAGCATATCGCAAATGCATTGTATATATTTTTTTCACTAGAAAAATATTCCTATTTTTATTTACCTTTTTACGATTGATGAAGAAGCATTACGAAATAAAAAAGATAGCTTTTACACTATCTTATTTTGAATAATATTTTTCTTCATCAAACATTTTTTCTGATTTTGCTACATATACACAAGCTGCACTATCTCCTACTACATTTAAGGATGTCACAACCATCTCAATTGGACGGTTAATCGCTAAAATAAGTGAATAAGCTAATATAGCTGCATCATTCGTATATCCAAGCCCTGTTAATACAGTAAATAGAATAACAGCTCCTGCACCTGGAGCAGCAGGTGTTCCTGTAGAAGCGATTAAAGCTAGAATCGCAATTAGGAAAACACTTCCAATCGTTACTTCATATCCTGCAGATGCTGCAATGAAGATCGCTGCTATTGTTTGCATAATCGCTGTTCCATTCATATTAATCGTCATCCCTAAAGGTAAGGTGAAAGATGCGATGTCTTCATGAACGCCTAATTCTTCAACAGTTGTTTTTGTATTTAAAGGAAGTGTTGCTGCACTAGAAGAAGTTGAAAAGCCAAACATTGCTACTTTCGCCATCTTTTTAACAAAAGGAAGAGGATGTAATTTAGTTGTTAAGCATAAAATACTTCCATATCCAAAAATTAAGTAGAAAAGCAAGCATAGCACAGTAGCCACAACATAAATAAGTGCTGGTCTTAAATGTTCAACTCCATAAATCGCAAACGTTCTTGTAATTAAAATAAAGATAGCAAACGGCCCAAATTTATGAATAACAAAACTTAAGAACACAACGATAACATTATTTACTTCTTTTAAAATGATTTTTAAATATTTCACTTTTTCTTGTAACGCATTCATCGATAATCCAGTAACGACAGCTAAGAAGACAACTGCTAATACGGAACTATTACTTGAAAATGCTGTAATTATATTATTTGGAATAATACTTAAGAAAATCGCAAATGGATTGCTTGTTGTTGCTGTTGTATTTTGTGCAACTGTTGTTTGTACATCCGCTTGAAACCATCCTGCTTGGTAAATCAAAATTCCAACAATTCCTGCTAATACTAAAGCAACTACAGAAGTTAAAAGGAAATACCCTAATGTTTTATAAGAAATTCTTCCTAACTTCTTCGTATCTGAAATATCACACATAGCTAAAGCAATCGATGTAAACACCATAGGAATGATCACTAATTGTAATGCATTTACAAACCATTGTCCTATGATATAAAAGATTCCTATTGCATTTTGTGCATCTTTAGCCGTTAAATCTTGAAACAATAAATTTTGAATAAAACGCCAAAGGTCTTCTTGTCCATTCGCTATCCAATATTCTCTTAAAAAAATACAACTTGTCCCAGCAATAAGCCCTAGCAATAATCCAACCCCCATTTTTATCGCAAGCTTATTTGCACTTTTTTGTTTCTTTTCCTTCATCATCTTCTTACTCCTTCTTAACTGCCTAAAACATTATTTATTTTCTTCTTGCGCTTCCTCTTTTTTATCTTTCGGCAATAAAAGATTTAAGATAACTCCTACTAACGCAGATAATGCTGTTCCTGATAATGTCACAAGGTTTCCAAGTGGTAAAACAGCTCCCCCTAATCCAATCACAAGCATAGCTGATGCAATAATTAAATTACGTTGTTTTGAAAAATCCACACGTTGATCAATAAGGACACGTAATCCATTACTTGCGATAACTCCATATAACAAAATACTCATTCCACCTAAAACAGGGTTTGGTATAGTAGAAATAAGAGCGGATACTTTTCCAATACAAGCAAGTATAATCGCAATCAACGCAGCTCCAGCTGTTACATAAACACTAGCAACTTTCGTCATACCGATAACACCCGTATTTTCCCCATAAGTTGTATTGGCTGGTCCTCCTATAAAGGCAGACACAGCTGTCGCAATTCCATCTCCCATTAATGTTTTATCTAATCCTGGATCCTTCAAAAAGTTTTTTCCACAGATTTTACTTAATACTGTATGATCCCCTATATGCTCTGAAATAGTCACAAAGGCAACTGGTAAAATCGCCAATGTTTCTGGTCCAAAATATAATTTGTATTGTGTGAAATTTCCAAGAGCAAAAGGAAAAGCAAAGGCAGGAAGAGAAAACCAATCTGCTTCCATAACAGGTGTAAAATCAACTAAACCTAAGCAGATAGATAATACATATCCACATAAAATAGCAATTAAAAATGGAATAATTTTGAAAAAGCCTTTTGCTTTCGTTGAGACAAAAGCCGCTACTAAGAAAGTAAAGATAGCTACAAGCATACTTTTCCAATCACCATCTGCTGCAAAACCTGCATTATTAACCGCATTCGATGCTAAACCTAAACCGATGACAGCAATCATTGGTCCAATAACAATCGGTGGAAGAATCACATCAATCCAATTTTTCCCGATAAATTTCACAATTAATGCCACAACAACATAAATACATCCAATAAGGATAAGCCCTGTTTGCGCTGCTGAAATATCCCCACTCATAGCCGCAACAGCCATTTGTACAGCTGTAATATACGCAAAAGAACTTCCTAAATATACAGGCACTTTTCCTTTCGTACATAAAATATAAATAAGTGTTCCAATTCCAGATGCAAATAAAGCTACTGAAATAGGAAAGCCTGTAATAATCGGTACTAAAATAGTAGCTCCAAACATGGCAAAAACATGTTGAAACGATAATAAAGCCCACTGTAATTTCTTCGGCTTTTCATGTACTTCTAATAATAAATTTGATTTCATATAAGCCTCCCTTTTTCACATAGATACAATAAATAAAGGTAGACCTCCTCATAGATCTACCTTTATATGACAAAAAGAGTTTCATGCCTTATTGACCTCTCTGGATCAATTTAAAGACCTATGTGTTGTAGCTATTCTACCACACTTCCCCACATTTGTTAAGTATTTTCAATAAAAAAGAATTTCCTTTTAAATACAAAATAAAGCAGAAATAAAATTTTTATTCCTGCTTTTTACATTTATGTTAAATCTTCTCCATTACTTGCAATACATTTTTGATACCAATAGAAAGAATCTTTACGATAACGCTTCAAGCTTCCCTTTCCTTCATTATCTTTATCTACATAAATAAAACCATAACGCTTTTTCATTTCTCCTGTGGATGCTGATACCAAATCAATACATCCCCATGGTGTATACGCTCTTAAATCAACACCATCTGCAAGTGCTTGTGCCATTGCTTCTACATGTGCTTTCACATATTCAATACGATATAAATCATGAACTTTTCCATCTTCTTCTAAAACATCAATCGCTCCTAAACCATTTTCCACAATCATCATCGGTTTTCGATAGCGCCCATAATACTCATTTAATGAATAACGTAAACCATCAGGGTCAAAACTCCATCCCCATTCACTATATTGTAAATAAGGATTTTTAGGACCCATATCAATATTTCCACCAGCTCTTTCACTAACTTCATGCGTTGTAACACAGCCAGTAGAATAATAAGAATACGTTACTATATCGACAACTCCTTTTTTCAAATCTGCTATATCGTCCTTGGTAATATCTAAATGTACATCGTATTTTTCCCAAATACGTTTCGCAAAATAAGGATATTCTCCAAATACCATAACATCTCCCGTATAATAAGTAGCTTCTTGTATGCGCTCTTGTGTCAAAATAACATCTTTGGGATCACTTGTAAGTGGATATTTACAAGGCCCTCCTGCAAGCATACAGCCAACAACATAGTTAGGATCAATTTCATGTGCACGCTTCACCGCTCTAGCACTTGCGACAAGTTGATAATGCAAAAGTTGAAAATCTTCTTTTACCTTATGTGCTGGGTAGCCAGGGAATAAATCCTTCAACATAACAGCACTATTAATCTCATTAAATGTTAACCAATATTTTACTAAACCTTTGTACTCCTTAAAGACAACTTCGCTATAACGATCAAATAACGCAATTAATTTACGATTTTTCCATCCTCCAAACTCTTCTTCTAAATATAAAGGTGTATCATAATGAGAAAGTGTAACAAGAGGTTCTATCTTATATTTCTTTAACTCTAAGAAAACATTTCGATAAAAAGCTAACCCTTCTTGACTTGGCTCTTCCTCAATACCTTTTGGAAAAATACGTGTCCAAGCAATAGACATTCTAAAAATTTTAAAGCCCATTTCCGCAAATAAAGCAATGTCTTCTTTATAACGATGATAAAAATCAATCGCTTCATGATAGGGATAATAACAGCCATCAATGACAGCTCTTTTCGCTCCTTCAGGAAGATGATGCAAAGAAGTAGCTTTTCCAGGGTTACCCTCTTGATCAATATAGGTTATGTAGCGAGGCTGTGTAAGCGAACCTGCACTGATTACATCACTTGCGGCTAACCCTTTTCCTCCTTCATTCCATCCACCTTCACATTGATTGGCTGCTGTTGCACCACCCCATAAAAAATCTTTTGGAAACTTTTTCATCTTTTTTTCTCCTTTCAATACAATTCTTCTCCATTCGATGCAATTACTTTTTTATACCAATAGAAAGAATCTTTGCGATAACGTTTCATCTGTGCATGTTTGGCTTTTTCATCATCTTCATCACGATCCACATAAATAAAGCCATAACGTTTACTAATACCTTCTCTTGTCGACACTAAATCTAACGCTGACCATGGACAATAGCCAATGATATTCGCTCCTTCTTCAATTCCTATTTTCATTTCTTCAATCGTTCGTCGTAAATGTTCAATTCGATAAGGATCATGAATTGTTTGATCTTCTTCTAATATATCTGCTCTTCCATATCCATTTTCAGTAATGATAAGTGGTAAATGATAACGATCACTTAAACGTCGCGCTGTTACACGAATACAATAAGGATCAAAGGCATTGCCATCAAATCGATTTTTTTCAAAGAATGGATTCTCACAAGCTTTTCCTATTCCTGGTTTTTCTCCTAAGGCTCGCAAATAAGACATATTACGATTATCCGCATTTTCTAACGAATCCAAATCTTGTTCATAATATGCCAAATACTTCGTGGTATCATTTCCATAACAATTAAATCCAATAAAATCTGGATGACATGTTTTCATACATTCAAAATCACCTTCATGAATATCTAACTTGATATCATTCATTTCAAAATATCGATAAACACTTTTTGGATATTCCCCAAACACAAGTGCATCGGTATAAAAGTTATTTCGCAGATCATCCATATTCATCGCCGCAATATAATCGATTGGATTTGCAGTGTTTGGATAACTTGTAGTGATATTAGGGGCAGGCCCTATCATTGCATTAGGACATAATTCATGGCATAGATGAATAGCTTTCGCCTGAGCAACTAATTGAATATGTGCTTGATTATATAACGTATTTAATGTTTGAAACTTTCCTGTTCCACCAGTCATATCAAAGGCTCCATAAAAAATCGTCATATTTTGCTCATTATAAGTCAGCCAATACTTAACATCTTCTTTATAGTGTTCAAATAAAACTTTACAATACGCTACATATTTATCAATTAAAAGACGATTATTCCACCCATCATATTTCTGTTGTAAAGCGAGTGGTAAATCAAAGTGAAAGATCGTCACAATAGGCTCTATCCCATATTTATGACATTCCTTAAATACCTTTTTATAAAAATCAAGTCCAGCTTGATTCACTTCTCCTTCTCCTGTAGGCATAATTCTTGCCCATGAAATCGACATTCTATAAGCTTTAAATCCCATTTCCGCCATTAACGCAATATCTTCTTTATAATGATGATAAAAATCCGATGCATAATGGAAAGAACAAGTTCCAGGATTTAACTTTTTCACATCCCAAATCGTTAATCCTTTTCCATCACAATCGTAGCCTCCCTCTACTTGAGCGCTACTAGAACTAGCACCCCATAAAAAATCTTTAGGGAAAGACTTATTATTCTCTTGCATAATTCTCTACCTCTATACTTTCTATATCTTCTGCTTCCTTTTCGATACATTGTTTTTCATAGATTTTAAAGAATGGATACCAAATGATGAACACTAATGGAAAACACAGTGCTGAAAAAACAACATTTCGCCAAGATAAGGTACTCATAAAAGGAGTAACAAGAATTGGTAAAGCCGTCATAATTAATACTTGTGGAAGAGCTAAAATACCTGTGGTATATCCTAAACACATAATTAATGCAATAATAATAGGGTTTAATAAATACGGTATAAATAAAACAGGGTTATACATAATAGGCATCCCAAAGACAACTGGCTCATTAATATTAAACAAGTTAGGAACTAAAGAAGCTTTACTAATAGAACGAATTTGTTTTGACTTTGAACGCAAGCCCAATGTCACAAGCGGTAATGTATTTCCTGTCCCTCCAATAATCGAAGCTGCCCCAAGCAAGAAAATCGCATTGAAAACTAAAGGCTGCCCCGTCGCTGCTAATTCCGCATTTGTCATATAAGCGCTTACATAAGGAACCATCAAAGCATTCATAATAACCCCAGTCCCATGGATACCAAAAAACCATAAAAACTGTTGAATAATAATCACTAGTAAAATTCCTGGAATCGATGTTAAATAACCTACAGGAACTGCTAAAATCGCTGTAATCATACTAGCTAGCGTCATTGTCCCACCAGTCAATGTAGAAATAAGCACAGCTAATCCATACCAAAAGAAAACATTCAATCCAGTAGGAATAATAGAATTAAAAGAGTTTAAAATACCTTCAGGTACTGCATCAGGCATTCGAATAATCCATTTATGATCAATCGCAAACTTACTAATTCTTACAGATATAAATCCAATAATCATAGCTACAAACATAGAACTAGATCCTAAGTTATCTAAATTAATGGCTGTGATAACTTTATCTCCAACCGTAGCTGTTTGTAAGGGACATGCGACTAATAAAAAACATACAATCGAACAAATCCCACTTGTAATCCCATTCATCTTTAAGTTTTTCGCATAGGCATTCGCTAAATTGAATGCTAAAAACAAGGCTAAACAACCCATAGTTAAACGATAGGGTGTATATAATGTGTTATAAATTTCTCCTTGTGGATCCATTCCAAAAAAGGTGGTCCCTAACACACATATAATTTGGACAACTGCCCCAATCATAATGATTCCCATCGATCCACCCATACCATTGCTTAGCGCACTAAAGGCAGGTGATCCTGAAAGTTTCATACTTAGATTTTCTAAGCCTCTCATAAATCTGGATTCTGCAATTTTTTGTAAAAAGTTCATTTCCTCACCCCTTTTTCCCTTTATTTACCACATATTTTCTTTGCAAGGGCAACGATATTTTTCGCATTTCCAATCGCATAATCTTGTGGTGGCATCGCCTCAACAGGAATAGAACACCAATTTTTAATATCTTGAAATCGATTACGCACTTGTGGTGCTGTTAAAACACAGTCATATCCTTGTTTCGCTGTCTCTTCAACCGCTGGCACACCAACAGCATCAATTATGATCTCTTCACCAATTTCTTCACCATATTTTGCTACCTTTTTCATCACAATACTTGAAGATAACCCTCCAGCACATACTAATAAAATTTTCATCTTATTTCCCTCCTAATTTTGTTTCAAATTCATGCATCTTAATATACATTTTTACCATTTCACTAATCAACTCTTGCGCTAAAATACTCGTCATCAAATGATCTTGCGCATGGATTAATAAAACATCAACTTCCAATTTATCTCCCTTTGCTTGCGAAACTAATAAATTGGTTTGCGCATGATGTGCTTCTAAAGAAGCTTTTTCACTTTCCTTTACTAATGTTAAAGCTTTCTCAAAGTTTCCATTTCGTGCTTCCTCTAAAGCCTCAAATGCTAAAGCTTTTCCATCACCCGCACTTGCAATCATTTGCATTGCTATCATTTCTGTATCCATAACTTACCTCACTTTCTTTACTTTCTTCAGATTGGCCATCTCCAAATACTTTTTGTACAATCTCACTATATAAATTATTTTGCATATCGTCAATCTACCAAAATACGACACCTTTCCTCTATAAAATACACTTTCTTCTTTATTTATACACTATCTGAAAAAGAAAAAGCTTCTAGTGAATAAAAATGAAAAAAAGTGTATGTTTGCTCATACACTTCATAATTATTTTATTAAAGAAGTATTTCAATAATCGTTGCCATCTCATCATCATTAAACGCTACCATCATCGCATTTTCTAATGGCTTCAAGATATCTTTTAATTCATGATATAAGCGCTTATGTTTCATAATAATGG
>CAMWMY010000017.1 GCA_947175465.1 uncultured Erysipelotrichaceae bacterium
CTTATATTTGTATTACATTTAAAGTTCGTAAAAATGGACAGTTAAAAACGATTTCAACACAGGCGAAAATGGCACGTGGGAAAATGATCCATTATATGATTAAAAATAAAATTGAAACCTTAGCTGATATTCGTGCTTTTCAAGAAGATGGTTATCATTATGTTGAGGAATTATCTTCGATTAGTGAATATGTATTTGTGAAAGAAAATGATAATTAAAATGAAACACTTTCATATTTTGTGAAAATTTGTTAAAATAAATAAAAAGGAGAATGCTTATGGAATATTTAAAACTTATTGGGATATTAATTATTATTTTTGGTTTTATTTTCAAATTTGATGTTTTTGCAGTTGTACTTATTTCAGGAATTGTAACAGGTCTTGTATCTGGATTAGATATTTTTGAAATACTAGGTATTATTGGGGAAGCTTTTGTGAATAATCGTCTAATGTCTATTTTTCTTATTATCTTCCCTGTTCTTGCGATTATTGAACGTTATGGTTTAAAAGAAAGAGCGAGTGGTTTAATATCGAATATTAAACATGTGAGTGTAGGGAAAATTCTTTCTATTTATATGAGTGTTCGCTCCCTTGCCGCTGCTTTGAATATCCGTCTTGGAGGACATGTTCAATTTGTACGTCCATTGATTTTACCAATGGCCCAAGCAGCAGGAGAAAAAGTAAAAGGGGAGCAGTTATCAAAGAAACAAGATCAAGAAGTAAAAGCTTATGCAGCTGCTGTTGAAAACTTTGGAAACTTTTTCTGTCAAAACTGTTTTCCAGCTGCAAGTGGAGTTTTATTAATTCAAGGTACTTTAGCAGGTCTTGGTTATAGTGAAATTACTTTAGGTAGTATCGCGGTAGCTTCTATCCCTGTCGCATTAATTACCGTTGTTTTTACGATTATACAAGTATTACTTTATGATCGAAAGTTAAAGAAAGAAGGAGGAAAATAATATGGAGCAGTTTTTAAAGTTTGCACCGGAATTGTTTTTCATGTTATGTGGGATTGTGTGTTATGATACTGCCTACCGCAGTTTAAAAAATACACAAGCACGTATAGGAACATCCATTTTTTGGTTGCTATTAGGTGTTATTTTCATGTTTGGAAAATTACTACCATCAGCAGTGACAGGATTTTTGCTTTGTATTATGGGTCTTCTTACAGCAACGAAGCAAGTGCGTATGGGAACATTTAAAGAAACATCTATTAAAGAACGCCAAGAAGCAAGTAATCGTTTAGGAAATAAAATCTTTATTCCTGCTATTGCTATTGGAGCTATCGCTTTATTATTATCTTTTGTAAAAGTAGGTGGAAAAGAATTAAATGGAGCTGTAACAGTAGGAGCAGCTTGTGTAGTTGCGACAATTCTTGCTTGTCTTATTTGTAAGCCAAAGGTAGAAGAAACAAGAATGGGTACTAGTAAACTACTTATGCAAGTAGGAGCTGCAAGTTTACTTCCTCAATTACTGGCTGCTTTAGGAAGTGTTTTTTCTGAAGTTGGGATAGGAGATCTTATTTCTAGTATTATATTACAAATTGTGCCATCACCAAGTATTGTGGTTGGTGTAATTATTTATGTTTTAGGTATGGTTATTTTTACAATGATTATGGGAAATGGATTTACGGCTTTTAGTGTTATTACAGCTGGAATTGGAGTTCCATTTGTTATTATGCAAGGTGGAGATCCTGTTGTTGTAGGGGCGTTAGGTATGACTGCTGGTTTTTGTGGTACGCTAATGACACCAATGGCAGCGAATTTCAATATTGTGCCATGTGCTGTCTTAGAAATTGAAAATAAATGGGCAGTTATTAAAGCACAGTTGCCAATGGCTCTAATCTTGATTGTTGTACATGTTATATTAATGCTTACATTAGCATTTTAGAAAGAGGTATAAAATGAAAATTTTAGTTACAGGCTTTGATCCTTTTGGGGGTGAAGCGATGAATCCAGCAATTGAAGCTGTAAAAAAGCTTCCTGATACAATTCAAGGAGCTACGATTTTAAAACTTGAAATTCCAACAGTATGGCGAAAATCTTTAGTTGCGATTGAAGATGCAATCCAAAAACATAATCCTGATGTGATTTTATCTATTGGGCAAGCAGGAGGAAGAAGTGATATTACAATAGAACGTATTGGTATTAATGTAGATGATTATCGTATACCTGATAATGAAGGAAACCAAATTATTGATGAACCAGTATATAGTGATGGACCAGCCGCATATTTTGTAAATGTTCCAATTAAAGCGATGGTAGAGCGTATAAGAGAGAAAAAGATACCAGCTTCGGTATCGAATACAGCAGGAACTTTTGTATGTAATCACGTTACATATGGAGTTCGTTATTTGGTCGATAAAAAATTTCCAGGGAAAAGAAGTGGATTTATTCACATTCCTTTTTTACCACAACAAGTTCTAACAAAACCAGCAACAACTCCTAGTATGTCATTGGAGATGATTGTGGAAGGATTATGCGCAGCAATCGAAGCTATTGTATTGAATGATACGGATATTAAAAAAGTAGGAGGTGCCACACATTAAAATGAAGATTTTTGTTTATGGTACACTACGTGAAGGACAATACAATTATGATAAATATTTAAAAGGATGTGTCATAGAAAAAGAGGAAGCTTATGTAAAAGGTTCTTTACATACGATTCAAGGAGTTGTTTATCCAGCCCTTGTGGATGGAGAAGATATGATCTTAGGAGAAATTCTTACTTTAAATGATCAAGTATGTATGCAAGATGTTGATGATATGGAAGGATATCATGGAGATGGATGTATTGATAATGAATATGATAAAGTAGACTGTATGATTTATGATAAAAATGCACAGCCTCTTATGAAGCTTCCAGTATATAAATACAATTTAAGAAATCCTAAACAAGTAGCTTTATTAGGCGAAAAGATCCAAGAAAATGATTATGTAGCTTATCGAAAAAAAGTAGAAGCACTTGTATAATAGAAATCTAGTGAGATTAGATACAAATCTCACTTTTTTTTATTGTATTATTTACGTCATATAGTAAAAAATATATAGTATATGTATGATTAAAAAATAGTTATATACTGCTTTATAGATGATCAAAAGAGCAAGCAAAAAATGTAAAAGTATGTAGAAATACATCTTCTTTTCAATGAAAATGACGGGATATTTAAAAAAAAAGTGAATTAATTATTGTAAGTATTATCGAAATAGTTTAAAATAAAGAAGGTAAATATAATACGAAATTAGGAGGATTTTTAATATGAAAACAATCACAGTATCGGTAATCGATCCAGTTGGATTACATGCTCGTCCAGCGACAGTTGCGGTTAATGCAGCTAGTAAATTTAAAAGTGAAGTAAACATTTCATTTAAAGGTCGCGAAGTGAACATGAAATCAATCATGGGTGTTATGTCCTTAGGGATTCCTACACAATCAGAAATTACAATTACATGTAATGGTGAAGATGAAGAAGCTGCAATTGCGGCAATTGAAGAAGTATTACGTGCTCAAAAAATTATTGGTTAAAAAGAGATAGCATTTGCTATCTTTTTTTTTACCTTTATGTATCCTTAAGGAATCGTTATAATAAAGAAATAGAATAATATTTTATAAGAGTGCAAGAGTTCTTTTTATAAAAAAGAACTCTATATTTAGAGTTCTAAGGCAATTAGATTTTAATTTCTTTGTGGAAATGTAAAGAATAGAGGAAAGTTTGGATGTTGATATCTGGATATAAGATATGCATTGCCTGTTTATAAGTAAGCATTTGATCTGCATATCGTTCTTTTAATATTTCTTCTGTTTCTACATAATCGGTTTTAAAATCAATGATGATACATTCGTTATCTTGGATAGCTACAAAGTCCATAAAACCATGTAAGATCTCATCTTGATCATTTACCATATAGGGAAGTTCATGGTATAAAGAAGAATACGTTTGAGCTTGTTGATAGAGGGGATTATTAGCTAGGTGTTGCAAAGCTGAAATATCTCTAGGGGTTAGTTCGTAGTTAATTTGTGTAGCAATCTGTTGGATATGTTCTTTATCCCATGGTAGTTTACCTAGTTGCTCAATAAGTTTGTGTAGTGCAATTCCTCGTGTAAATAATGTTGGGGGGTGCAAATCTAAATGTTTGGAAGAGTGGCTTTCTTTTGTTTTTGAAGCAGTTGTTATTTTCCATGGCTCCCATGGCTGTTTGTAGGAAGTAAGCTCATAAAGAGGTGCTGATTGTGTTTGATGGATTTGCTGTTTCCACATAGTATCGATTTTTTTTATTTGGAATAAAGGATGTTCTTCTTGTAAGAAAGTTTGTAAAATCCATGAAGAATAGCCTCCTCTTTCATAAATAGAGGTCATGCTTAATTGCTTTTCATATAAATCTAATTTTTTTATACAGTCGACAATATGCATTTGTTGTTGGGCTCTTGTTGTCGCAACGTATAAAATACGCATTTCTTCTTCCAATTCCTCTCTATTTTTTTTATGTTCCATCGCAATACGTTGAATACTTGTACGTACAAAACGCTGAGGGAAATCCATTGCTTTCATACTAACTCCAAGCTCATCATCAAATAACATAAAGTCATGTAATGTTTTTTGAGCCTGTGAAGTATTTGATAGAAGGAAAACAACAGGGAATTGCAGACCTTTGGATTGATGGATACTCATTACACGTACTACATCAGCTTCTCCTCCAATGGGGATCGCTTGGGCAGTTTGTACACTTTTTAAGTGTTCAATGTGATTTAAAAAGGCAATTGTTCCCATTCCTTCACTTTGTTCAAAGCGAACCGCTTTTTCAAAAAGCAAATCTAAATTTGTTTTTTCTTGTAAAGTTGTATGTTGATGATAAAAGTTTTGATAATCATAAAGTTTATTCAACATTGTGCTTAAAGGAAGGGTATGAATGAGTTGTATAAATTCTTGTATTTTTTCAAATTCAGTGAAAGGATGCTGTTGGAAATAAGTATAATAAGATTCATTTGTCTGTTTATGTAATTTCGCATGAGCAAGCTCTTCAAAAGAAAGACGAATAAAAGGCGAACTTAGCATAGCAACAAAGGAGAGGTTATCGTGCGGGGATAAACAAGCTTTTAGGAAAGATAGGATTACTTGGACAGCATTGGATTGGTAAAAACCGTGTTTGATATCAATAAAATAAGGAATTTGCAATTCATCAAACGCTTCTTTTAAAATGTCTTTTTGTGCATTGTTACGAACAAGCACAACAAAATCTTTCCAGTTCTTCTTTTCTAGCTGTTTCATTTGCATAATTTGATTGCTAATGTAGCTTGCTTTCCATTGGTCTTTTGAAAATATGCTATTTGTTTCCTCAGCTATTTGTTGCTCATTAATCGCATGAAATACAATGGGCATATTATCTTCTAATTGGGCAGGAATACCTGTTTCTACATCATCTTCTTTTGTATAGTGACAATCAAAACCTTCTGTATTCATCAAGTTTTTAAAAAGAATATTATTAAAATCAACAATCATCTTTTTTGAACGGTAGTTATTACTTAAGTAAATAACTTCATCCATAGGTCCTTGGTTTTCCATAAGACCTCTCATAAGTTGTGGTTTGGCATGACGAAAACCATAAATAGATTGCTTAATATCTCCTACTCGAAAGACATTGTTTTCTCTACATATGAGCTGAATAAGGGCATTTTGAACATCATTGCTATCTTGGAACTCATCCACCATAATTTCGATGAAGAGCTCTTGGTATTGTTTTGCAATAGCACCATTATTGGCTTGTAAGATAGCTAAAGCAAAATGTTCCATATCATCAAAGTCTATAACCTTTTCTCTTTGCTTGATAGAAGCATAAGCTTCTTTATAGTCTTTGCAAATAGCAATAAAACGAGTGATGTAAGGTTGGAGATATTGGTTATCTTTGATAAAGCTAGATGCATCAAAGAGCTGTCCTACCAACATGTCTTCTAAATCGATAATTTGTTTTCGTATGCTTTTACAGAATTCATCTTTTTCTGATGGAGAAGTTGGAGGTATCAGATGACAAATGGCAATAAAAGCAGTTTTAAACTGCATATAGTCTTTTTGTTGAAGAGCTTCTTCTAAGCTTGGAAAGGCAGTTATTTTTTTATCTAGCTGGTTTATTTTTTTATCCTGATCTTCATATCTATATACTAAGATATCTCTTAATTGTTGTAAAAGAGAGTGATAACGACATGTTTGGGTTGTTAAATAGTCAAAGAAATAAGCCATGATTAAAGGGGGATAGTCTTGAATGGAAGTAGTGTTCGTATAACTTTCGATTGCTTTTTGAAGCCACTTATCACTATCTGGTTGTGAAGATGCTAAAGAAGCTAAGGCTTGTACCATTTTTGAGAGTTCTTGATAATCATGAGGCTTGGAAGAAAACATGGAGCTTAGCTCATGAAAAATACTATCGTAAGATGTAAATTGCTTTTGCAAGGCAATTTGCATAGCTTCTTGTTGATAAAGACTTGCTACAGAAGCATCTAAAATATTTTGTACACGCTTTGCATCAAGACCAATACAGTAGTAATATTTTTGAACAATCGATAAACAAAATGAGTGAATCGTTGAAATATATGCCGTTTGGATATTGGTAAGCTGTTGAGAAATATAATCTCTTTCTTCTTGATCCTGTGTTGTTTCTAAAAGCTTATGAAGTTCAGAAGCCAGCCTTTTTTTCATTTCATTGGCTGCTGCTTCACTAAATGTCATCGCTAAAATATTTTCAATCGAGATGCGATCTTTTAATACCAAATCAATTAATCTTGCAATGAGCACTGTTGTTTTTCCACTACCTGCAGATGCAGAAACAACAATATTTTTTTTCTTTGTGTAGATTGCTTTTTGTTGTTGCTTGTTCCAAGTTGGCATTTTAATTCTCTCCTTTTTCTTCTTTGATATCGATAAGAGGTTGCTTTTCATCAAAAGGACCATTATAGCGGCAGATCTCTTTATAATGACAGAAAAGACAAGCATCTTTGTATGGTTTACAGTCGATCTTCCCTTGTAAAATACGATGAGCAATAATTTTATACATCTGATGAAAATTTTGTTCTAATGTGTCTAAATCGCGAATCTTAGCTGTTTTTATAGAGCCATCTTTTTTCATAGATACACCTACAATATGACCCCCATTATCATCCATTGCCGCAATATCTTCATGCATTGTCCATCCTTTTAAACGATTTTGTTTACGTAAGTTTTCTTCATAATCTTGTTTTTGAAGGGGAACATATGCTATCGATCGTCTCGTTATTTTTCCTGCAGGACAAGTAAGATTATTATTTTTTAAAGAAACATAATAAGCTCCAAGAACAGGTTTTTGAAGATCTTTTTGGGCAATGAAAGCATATGTCACAAGTTGTAATTGTAAAGCTTTCCACACATCTTTTTCTGTTAACTCTTTATTGGAACTTTTATAATCAAGAATACATAAAAATTCTCTAGAAGCATCAATACGATCTATAAATCCTTTTAATTGGATATGCACATCTTCTAAGAAAAGATCGTGTAAGAAAGCATATTCCATGTAAGTTGGAGTAAGATGAGAATGTTCTTCTAATTCCTTTAACATTTCTAAGTTATATTGAATACTTTGTATTAGTCTTTGTTTAATCGTATGGATAATTGCTTCATGATGAGGATATAGCTCTTTCATATAAGATAATTCTGGACTTAAAATCGCTAATATTTCCTCTTTTGTTGCTTGCGTGTACGCTTTTCCATAACGAGTGGTAAGTGTTTCTAAAAGGAAATGAGAAAGGATTCCTATTTTTGCTTCATCAAAAGCATAGGATGTAGGATTTTTTATTTGTAATCCATAACGTAAAAAATAGGAAAAAGGACATTGTATATAGCGCTCAAATGCAGAAATAGATCCTTTTAATGTATGGTCTTTTAAAAATAATTGATGAGCAGTTTCTTGTGAAATAGTATAAGATAAAGGAACAGTTTGGTCATTACTTAATAAAGGGTAGGGAACTGCCTTTTTTTGTAAAAAGTTTTCGATTTCTAAAGAAGCTTCTTGACCTTTCCCTTCATAATTTCCAATAGGATAAGATACAATAAGATGGTTACAACGATAATATAATTGATTGATTTGTGTTAAATGATGATCATAGCGTTCTTTCATAGTTGGATAAGAAAGCTGTTTGCGATAAGTTTCATCAAAAATACCTTGTTTGGTTTGAAAAGCTGGAAAAGCATTTTGGGTAGCTCCTAATATAAAGTGATAAGTCGTCGGTAGCAAGGAAGCTTGTAAATCACTAATGAGAATTCCTTGATAAGTAGTAGGCTGTTCCTGTTCTTGTACGTTTTCTAATAAATCTATAAGGAAGTGTAAATCCTCAGTTGTATGTATGTAAGATAAAGTATCTTGTAAAATTTGTTGTAGTGTTTGAGCACTAGCTGGTAGGCTAGATGAAAAAGAAGAGGCAACAATTTCATATAAATATACAAATAATTCTTCATATGACTGCGTATTTTCTAGTTTTACAATAATAGGTAGAAGAAGGTCTTTTACTTCTTGTGCATGTTGTTGCAAATCCTGTAATTTTTCTAGTTCATAGGAATGAATAAGTTCACTCTCATGGGAAGGTAAAGAGTCGATATGATGAAAAGAATCATGAATATGTTTATTAAAAATATGCGTATAGGTACAATAATCATATAAATGGGGGAAATGCCAAATTTGTGCATCAATACAAGCCTGTAAATTTTTTTTACATGGCTTTATGTAATAAGATAATAATTTAATGAAACGTTTTATAAAAATACTAGGAGATGTTTGTTTTAAAATAGTAAATGGTAGTTGATAACGTTCAAAAACTTGTTGAATGAGTGGTTTATAAAAAGAATCACAAACACGAATGGTAATTTCATCAGCTTGTAATTGATGATGAAGAATATATTGTGCAAGAGATTCGACTTCTTGGCGCATATTGATGCTATGAAAGAAAGAAGTTTCTATTTGTGGTTGCTCTTCTTTTAATAAGGTAGCACCTGCTTTTTGTAATTGTTGGATGATGGTATATTCTTCATAAGAAAAAAAAGCAGGATAAAGATATACATGATGTAACTTCATTTGGGAAAGCTTTATACATGCTTTTTGAATATGATCGATAGGATTTGGTAGTGGATATAAAGTAGCCATGATTTGTTGTAATTCTTTTTGAGCTTCATTTTGTGTAGGTAATTGCTCAGGCGATATGTGATAACGCTTCATATCTTCTAAAAAAGAACTACATTGTTGAAGAAAGGGGTAAGACATATATGTCTGTTGGTAAATTTGGATGGTAGAAGCAAGCGGAGCAAGCTGTTGGCGATATTGAAAATATAAACATTCTTTAGAAGGAAGTTTATCAGTAATATGTATAGAAAGAAAAGTAGAAAGCGAATAAATAGAAAGGCCGAGCACTCCTTTTTTATCTTGTAACATTTGTTTACGAATAAAAGGATGAAGATGCTGTGGGGCAATTAAAATACTATTTTGAGGTAGTGATGAAAACATAAAATTCCTCCTATATGTTTAATGTCAATTGAAAAAGCGATTTATCGCTTAATGTTGTTTAAAATGTCAATCATTGTATCATGCAAATCTTCTCTTTTTAAAGCAAAATCAATTTGTGCTTTTAAAAAGCCTGCTTTATCTCCTACATCATAACGTTCTCCTTCAAATTCATATGCATATACATTTTCATATTCTCTTAGGCGATGAATGGCATCTGTTAATTGAATTTCGCCACCTTTTCCTGGTGTTTGAGTTTCTAATAATTCAAATATTTTAGGTGTTAAAATGTATCTACCTAAAATAGCATAACGACTTGGGGTTACCTCTTGGGAAGGTTTTTCAATAAAGCCTTTTGTACTCATAAGAGATGGATTTATTTTTTGATCAGGATCGATAATACCGTACTTATGTACATTTTTAAGGTCTACTTGTTGAGTTCCAATAACACTTCCTTGCACTTGATAAAAAGCTTCTATAAGTTGATGAGTAGCTGTATACTTGTTAGAAGCAACAATATCATCACCAAGTAAAATAGCAAAAGGCTCATCTCCTACAAAAGCTTTTGCACATAATACAGCATGACCTAATCCTCTTGGATGTTTTTGACGAACGGTATGAATATTAGCCATAGTGGAAATTTCTTGTACCATTTGTAAATGAAATTGATCATTAGCTTCTTTGAGTTTTTCTTCTAGTTCAAAGCTAACATCAAAATGATTATCAATAGAAGACTTATAACTATTAGTAATAATTAAAATCTCTTCAATTCCACTTGCGATAGCTTCTTCCACAATATATTGAATAGTAGGTTTATCTACAATAGGTAACATTTCTTTTGGGATAGCTTTTGTGGCCGGTAAAAAACGAGTACCAAAACCAGCAGCTGGGATAATTGCTTTTCTTACTTTTTTCATAATTTCACACTCCAGTAGTTTTATTGTACCATATATTTAAAAAAGAAACGTCTATATACGTAAGATTGTATAAGAAGAAAATCGAAAAAGTATCTTCTTTTTTCGAACTTCAGTTTCTAGCTAGTATAAATAGATAAAAATATGTTTTATAGTTGAAGTGAGAGGAAGAAGGAGTAGAATATATAACATAGGGAAAAATGAAAAATAAGGAGAAATAATGAACGGGGGTTCTTATTTTTTCATGTATTGGGGGAGGTTTATGTATGTGTATTAAGTTTATAGAAAAGAGTGATTCTGAAGAAATCGAAATTGTATATCATAAAAAAGATCGTGATGTGATGATACAGTTGAAAGCGATGTTAGGAAACTTTGTTCATCGCCTTCATGTACAAGATGAGCATAAGCGAATGTGTGTATTGCCTATTATGTATATTTATTACTTTGAGTCCGTAGATGGGAAATGTTATGTTTATACGAAAGATGAAACATTTCTTGCTTTTCAATCTTATCGGCAGTTGCAGCAACGTTTATCTCATCATGGCTTTTTACAATGTTCTAAAACAATGAGTATGAATACATTACATTTATGGAAGTGTGAAATTTATAGTGACTGTAGAAGAATTATTACATTAAATAATCATGAACGTTTAATTGTGAGCAGAGCATTTAAAAAGCATTTTGATGTTTATTTACGCAAACAAAATATGTGAAATAATTGAAGTACTTGCCTATCCTCATGTATTACATAAATAGTGGAATAATAAGAAAAAAAGGAGGCTTGTAAGATGAAAGTTTTAGTAACGGGAGGAACAGGGTTTATTGGTAGTCACACATGTGTTGAGTTATTAGATGCAGGTTATGAAATTGTTATTCTAGATAATTTAAGCAATTCAAAACGTGAAGTAGTAGATAAGATTGAAGCGTTGAGTAAAAAAAGTGTTACTTTTTATGAAGGGGATTGTTGTGATAGTGCAATTTTAGATACTATTTTTGATAATCATAAAATTGATGCTGTTATCCATTTTGCAGGATATAAAGCAGTAGGAGAGTCTGTGGCTAAACCACTAGCATATTATCAAAATAATATTATGAGTATACTAGCCCTTTGTAGTGCTATGAAAAAAGATGGTTGTCGAAGAATCGTATTTAGTTCAAGCGCAACTGTATATGGAGTATCGGAAAGTTTCCCTATTTGTGAAGATTTTCCATTAGGTCCTACAACCAACCCTTATGGATCAACAAAACTTATGATTGAGCAAATTTTAAAAGATCTTTATATTTCAGATAATACATGGAATGTTGCTTTATTACGTTATTTTAATCCTATCGGAGCACATGAAAGAGGAGAAATAGGGGAAGATCCAAGTGATATTCCAAATAATTTAATGCCTTATATTTGTAAAGTTGCTAATAAAGAGTTAGATTATTTACGTGTTTTTGGTAATGATTATGATACTTATGATGGTACAGGTATTCGTGATTATATCCATGTAGTAGATTTAGCAAAAGGTCATGTGAAAGCTGTGACTAAAATATTGCAAGAACATATAGGTGTTGATGCTTATAATTTAGGTACAGGGCAAGGATATAGTGTACTAGATGTTGTGAATACATTTGCACGTGTGAATCATATAGAAGTGCCTTATAAAATATGTGAAAGACGACCTGGAGATATTGCACAATGTTATGCTGATACACAAAAAGCATGGCAAGAACTAGGATGGAAAGCAGAAAAAAATTTAGAAGAAATGTGTAAAGATTCTTGGAGATATTTACAAGTAGGGTATAAAAATTATTAATAAAAAGAAGATGTAATGAAATAGAATATTTTGAGAACATGTATTCTATAG
>CAMWMY010000018.1 GCA_947175465.1 uncultured Erysipelotrichaceae bacterium
GTATAATTTTGATAGTGGGATATTTAATTATATTTTATCACTATTTCATATACAACCGATTAATTGGTTAAATGATCCTAATTATGCATTACCATCTTTAATTATATATGGTATTTGGAGTATTCTTCCTTTTACTATCATCTTATTGCTAGCAGGATTACAAAATATTGATGAAACCTATTATACGGCTGCGAAAGTAGATGGGGCAAGCTCATGGAAGATTTTTAAGAAGATTACACTTCCTTTATTATCGCCAACGATTGGACTTGTGCTTGTTATTAATATTATTAATACTTCTAAAGTATGTGGAGAGCTTTTCCCATTATTTAATGGAAAGCCAGGACCTGCAGGTTCTTTATATACGATTGTCTATTATATATTTGAAAAGTTCCAAAGTAGTTATGATTTAGGAGTTGCATCTGCAGCAGCGATTATATTGTTCTTTATTGTGTTAGCATTTACGATAATACAGCGCTTGATTCAAAAGCGAATCGTGAAATAGGAGGTCATACTACATATGAATATTAAAAAAATAGGAATGTATACCGTTTTGATCATTGGTGCATTCATTATGCTATTCCCTTTTATTTGGATGATCTTATCTGCTTTAAAGGGAGCTGATGAAATTATGCGTATACCGCCAACATGGTTTCCTGAAAGACTTCTTTTTGATAACTTTGTAAAAGCATTACAAACTGCACCTTTTGCGAAATACTTTGTGAATTCTCTTATTGTAACTAGTTGTGTTGTTGCTGGAACGACGTTTACAACAATACTAGCAGCATTCGCATTTTCGCGTTTAAAGTTTCCAGGACGTGATATCATTTTTACATTCTTTGTATCTTTAATGATGGTTCCATGGGAAATGCTTTTAATTACGAATTATACAACAATGGCAAATTTAAATTTATTAAATACTTTACCAGCGTTGATTTTACCTTTTATGGCTAGTATTTTTTATACTTATATTTTAAGGAATTTCTTTTTATCGATACCAGATTCTTTATATTATAGTGCACGTATTGATGGTGCAAGCAATTGGAAGTATTTATGGAAAATTATGGTTCCAATGGCAAAACCTGCTATTTTTACGATTACATTATTAAATGTTATTTCATCTTGGAATTCTTTCTTATGGCCTTTGCTTGTTACTAATTCATCAACGAATCGAACACTGCCTTTAGGACTATATGCCTTTATAACAGAAGGTGGAACACACTATGAGTTATTAACAGCAGCAGCTACGATTATTATTTTACCAATTTTAATCCTCTTCTTATTTACTAAAAAGTATATTATTGAGGGAACAACACGAGGAGGAATTAAAGGATGACATTACAAACCATACTTTTTGATTTAGATGGAACATTGTATCAAGATCATACTTTTTACAATGAGTACTTTAAAATTTTGGAACAGGAAAGTAAGCTTCCGGTTTCAGCACAAGAATGTATACAATTTATAGAGGAAGTCATTGCTGGAAAGCATGTAAAAATGAACACTTACTATGATGTAAGAAATGTTCATGTTAATTCTATGGAAGAGTTAAAAGCACTTTTACCTTCTTTACAATTAACATGTGATGTGCGTTCGCTTTCTTTAGAAGAAGCAAAGCAATATATTTACATGGGAGATCTTTGGAGCCTTATCTTTCTTTTAGCTAATGCTTTCCAATTTTCAGAAGAAGCATGTAATCGTACATTCCAAAAAACAAGAGAAGATATGGTTCAATACGTACAAGAAAATAAACAATTAAAAGAAGTACTATTAGAACTTAAAAAGAAATATACATTAATTCTTTGTAGTAATACGTATGAAGCTAGTGCAGTGCCTTTTGTAAAAGCGCTTGGTTTATATGATTGTTTCCATCATTGTCATTATTCCACAAGAAAACCTTATGGACTTACGGATGCATTAAATACATATATACCTGATTGGAAAAAAGAAGTAGCTTCCTTACTTTCCATTGGGGATCATTGGTTTAATGATTTAAAACTAATTGAACAATTAGGAGGACAAATTATGTTGATTCAACCTTATGAAAAAGTAAATGAGGTTGAAAATGTACCTGTTTGTCGTGATATGGAAGACATGATTTCTTTTTTGAAAACATTATTATAATGAAAAAAGTATCTCATTATGGAAAGTGAGATACTTTTTTAGTGTTCAAAAAGAAGTTTATAGTTTATATTCTTGACCTGGAGCTAGTATAATAACTCTTTCAGGGTTTACTACATTATCTATAATATTTTGTGGATTACCATTAAAAGCTGAAGCTGTTGGTGCATCGACACTGCCCCAATGGATCAAGATTAGTTTTGCATGAGGATAAGTATTTGCAAGTTTATAAGCATTGTTTAAACCGATGTGCACAGGGTTATCAGCAAAATCAAAAAGGATTACATCTGGTGGATCCATATGCAATTGGGATTCTAATAATTTAGAATCACCGACATACCAGATTTTAGCATCACGACAAGTGATATAAAAACCACAATATTCACGATCTTCCCAAACACGATAGTTATATTTTTCGACATGGTTTTGCCAAGCGTGATCTGCAGGTGTAAATTCAATATCGATATCATGGATGTGTACGTGTTCGCCAATATCATGGCCAATACCATCAATCCCACATTCTTCTTTCAATAATGTGGCAACATAAAATGAACTATGGTATTCCTTACATATATTTTTTAAATGACGACAAGTTGAGCGTGAGTAATGATCGTTATCGACATGGGAGATAAAGATAGCATCTAAATGACTGACGTCTTTAGGAGTAGTAGGCATATCAATTAACAAAGGCATGTCAAATCCTTCTAATAAAGGATCAATCATAATAACTGTACCATAGCTATTGATCATTGCTCCTGCACCACCTAGCCAATATATACTTGTCCCATCCTTTTTTTCAAAATCTTCAGAAGTCATTTTCATTGTTTTTGGGGCTACCGCTTGTCCTTTCTCATTTATGTTAAATTGCATACAACCATCCTTTCTTATTTATTTTATTGTAATATGGATCCTTATAGTAATCAATATAGGTATTTATGAAAAAGATATGATACAATAAAATAAGAAAGGAGGATGAGAATGCTTATAAGCGTAGAAAATATTTGTAAGTATCATAATGAAAAGCAAATATTGAAAAATGCACGTTTTACGATAAACGAATATGATAAAATTGGTGTCATTGGTGTAAATGGTGCAGGAAAAACAACATTATTGCGCATGATAGCAGGGCTTGAACATTATGATAGTGGAAATATGATAAAAAAGAATGGCTTACAAATAGCTTATGTATCTCAAAATCCAGTATTTGAAGAAGAGGAAACAATTTTATATCAAGTTTTACAAGGAAAAGATGATGTGGAGCTGTTTGAAGCAAAAGCTATTTTAAATAAATTAGGACTTTCTGAATATGAGCGTAAAGTGAAACATTTATCTGGAGGAGAGAGAAAGCGAGTCGCTTTAGCAAGAGCATTATGCCAACCATGTGATTTGTTAATTTTAGATGAACCGACCAATCATTTAGATACGCAGATGATTACGTGGTTAGAAACATACTTGATGAAATATCGTAGAGCACTTTTTATGGTTACGCATGATCGCTATTTTCTTGAACGTGTAACGCATAAATTATTAGAAGTTGATAAGGGAGCTTTGTATACATATGAGGCTAACTATTCACAATTTTTAGAGCTAAAGGCAAAGCGAGAGCAAGATATGGTTATTGCAGAAAAAAAGCGTCAACGTCTTTTCAAGAAAGAATTAGCTTGGATAAGAGCTGGTGTACAAGCACGAGGTACAAAAAGCAAAGGAAGAATCGCACGTTTTCATGCTTTATGTGAACAAGAACAAATTATTGATACAAAGCAATTGTCGATAACAACAACGTCATCAAGACTTGGGAAAAAGACAATTGAGGCTTATGCCATTGGACAACAATATCATGGAAAATATCTTTTTCGTAATTTTGCTTATACGATGCAAAGGAATGATCGTATTGGGATTATTGGTGAAAATGGTAGTGGGAAAACGACTTTGATGAATATTTTAGCAAAGCAAATAGAAGCAAGTGAAGGTTATGTGGAGCATGGAGAAACTTTACAGCTTGGTTATTATAAGCAAGGAGTAGAGGAGATGGATCCACAAATGCGTGTACTTGCTTATATTCAAGAAACTTCTCATACTATTGAAACTTCACAAGGGGTTTTAAATGCAACGCAAATGTTGGAGCGTTTCTTGTTTCCTACAGCCATGCATTATCAACCGATTGCGACATTATCAGGAGGAGAAAAACGGCGTTTATATCTTTTAAAAATACTTATGCAAAATCCTAATGTGTTATTTTTAGATGAGCCAACGAATGATTTGGATATTCAAACATTAACTATTTTAGAAGATTATCTTGATCAATTTTCAGGGATTGTCGTTATTGTGTCACATGATCGTTATTTTTTAGATCGTTTATGCCAATGTATCTTTATGATTCAACGAAATGGTGAAATTACAAAGCATATTGGAGGCTATTCGAGTTTTATAGAAGAATATACACAAGAAGAAAGTACGTTATCAAAGAATATAGGAAAAGAAAATCAAAAGAAAGCGATAACGAAAAAAATGACTTCAGCACAAAAAAGAGATTTGGAAACGATGGAAGAGCAAATAGCACTTTTAGAAAAGCAAATTGAGACAATCGATGAGCAGATGTTACAAGTGCAAGATGATTTTAAGCAAATAGAAGTATTAGCAAATCAAAGAGAAGAAGTTGTACAACAATTGGAACAAAAAATGGAACAATGGGTATATTTAACAGAATTGAAAAAAGAGATAGAACAAAGTATTTTGAAGTAAAAAAGGCAATGATATCGCCTTGATTTCTATTATAAGAAAGTGGGAAGGGGGTCATTCACATGACAAAAAATATAGGTAGTTATGGTATGATTGCATTAGGAGCATTTTTATTTGCAGTTGGATTAAATTTTTTTATTGTGCCCCTAGGTTTTTATGGCAGTGGTTTCATAGGGATAGCGCAGATCATTCGTACTTTATTACAAAATTATTTTCATCTATCAACTGCTTATGATATTGCAGGGATTATTATTTTACTTATGGGCATTCCCTTATTTATCTGGGCTTATCGTAATATGTCAAGAACCTTTTTTGTACGTACATTATTTTGGGGTATGGTAGAAGCTTTTTTTATGACCGTGATGGTGCTTACAGGAGAGCCAGTAATAGAGAATGTATTAATAGGTTGTTTGGTTGGAGGAATCTGTTGTGGAATTGGTATTGGAGTTTCGTTACGTGGTTATGGAAATAGAGCAGGAATAAATAGATTAGGTGCTTACTTCTCTTTAAAATATCCAAGTATTCATGCTAGAAAAATTAATATTTTGATTCATATTCTTGTTGTGGGAGTCTGCGCATGTGTATTCTCTTTACCGACAGCGATTTATTCGGCTATTTATATGGTTTTTATGGCTATGACTATAGCACTTGGAAAAGAGGCTTTTAAGCTAATATTTTGATGTAAAAAAGGAATGATAACTATATGCGAAGAGAGAGGACTATGGTATAATAATATCCTTCTCTTATGAAAATAAGATCAAATAAAAAGGCAACGATATTGCCTTTTCTTCTGTTATAAGAAAGTAGAAAGGAGTGTCACTCATTTGAAAAAGAGTTTATATAGTTATGGTATGATTTTATTAGGAGCGTTGTTATTTTCAATTGGATTAAACCTTTTCATTGTACCATTAGGTTTGTATAGTGGAGGTTTAATGGGGATAGCGCAAATTATTCGTACTTTACTACAAGATTATTTTCATTTGGCGATTCCCTCAGGGATTGATATTGCAGGGATTATTAATTTCTTAATGAATATTCCCTTATTTATTTTGGCTTATCGCAGCATATCAAGGAAATTTTTTGCACGTACATTATTTTGGGTCATTATACAAACTTTTTTTATGACCGTAATTGTGATTCCTAAAGAACCTTTTATTAATGATATATTAGCTGCTTGTTTAATTGGAGGAATTTGTTGTGGAGTAGGTGTTGGGCTTGCACTGCGCAGTTCTGGAAGTAGTGGAGGAATTGATATTTTAGGTGTCTACTTCTCTTTAAAATATCCAAGTATTAGTGTAGGAAAACTCGGTATTTTCATCAATATTCTCGTTTTTACGATCTGTGCTTATTTATTCTCTTTACCGATTGCGATTTATTCGATTATTTATACAGTTTGTTTAGCTATGGCAATGGATAAAGTACATTATCAAAATATTAATATGACAGCCATGATTTTTACGAAAAATCCTAATTTACAACGTGTAATTATGGAAGAGATGCGACGAGGTGTTACGTATTGGAAAGGGGCAGGAGCCTATACCAATGAAGATACGAATATTCTTGTTACGGTGATTTCTAAATATGAAATAACGCATTTGAAAAAGATTATTCAAGAGATAGATGCGAAGGCATTTGTAATCTTAAATGAGGGTATTGGTATTAGTGGTAATTTTGAAAAACGATTATAATAAAAGAACGCATTTGAAAAAATCTTATAGCGTTCTTTTTTCTTTTTGTGCTTCATATTGTTTATGACGATCATAAATATATTTAAGTCCTTTAAACGTAAGATCTTTATCATAAACATCGATTAAGTCAGTATTTTTATAAATAATTGTCCCTAATCCTCCTGTTGCAACAACTTTCATATCTTTTTGTAAAACTTCTTTAAATTTGTTGATAATGTATTCACATTGACCAATATAACCATAAATAAGCCCTGCTTGCATAGAAGTAATCGTATTTTTAGCTAAAATGGATTTGGGCTTTCTAATTTCAATTTCAGGTAGTTGTGCCGCCTGTGTCCACATCGCTTGTGCACTCGATTCAATTCCTAAGGAAATTACTCCAAATTCAAAACGACCTTGTTCGTCAATATAATCATAGGTTGTGGCTGTACCAAAATCAACAACCAAAACAGGTCCTCCATATTCATAATATGCACCTACGGCATCTACAATACGATCAGCACCTACTGCTTTTGGATTTTCTGTTTGAATCGAAATTCCCGTTTTGATTCCAGGGCCTACAAGAATAGGCTCTTTATTTAAGTATTTACGAATTCCATTATTGAAAGAATGCATAATTTTAGGAACCACACTAGCGATGATAACATCTTCAATTTGCTCGGGTTGTACTTGTGAATTTTGTAAAAAGTTCATAAGCATAAATCCAAATTCATCGCTGGTACGCTTCATTTTTGTCGTAAGACGATAACTTTTTAATAAAGTATCTTGATGATAAATTCCTAAAGTAATATTGGTATTTCCAATATCAACAACAATCAACATATGCTTTTTTCTTCCTTTCCTTTATATAATGTATATAACTTATGTAAGATAATATGTGCAAGTTCTTCTTTGGTCATCTTTTCAAAAGATTCAATTTTTTCACCTTGTAAAATAGAGGCGATATTGGTATCTCCTTGAAACCCTGCACCTTCCATTTTTAAGTGATTGGCGACAAGCATATCACAATTTTTTCTAATCATTTTTTCTTTTGCATTTGTTAGTAAATCTTCACTTTCCATAGCAAAGCCACAAAGGATTTGATGAGGAAGTTTATGTTCTCCTAGATAAGCGAGGATATCTGGATTTTTTACAAGTGTTAAAGAAAGCTTATCTTCTGTCTTTTTTATTTTTTCATCGTGTATCGTTGTTGGGCGATAATCACTAACAGCAGCAGCTTTTATAATGATATCTTGATCCTTATAATGTTGTTTTATAGTATCAAACATTTCTTGGGCGCTTTTTACTTGTTTAAGCAGCACATTTATTGGAGGAGGTAGCTGTACAGGGCCACTAACAAGTGTTACTTTCGCTCCTAATTGTTGCGCTACTTTGGCCAGTGCATATCCCATTTTACCAGAAGAGGGATTGGATAAAAAGCGAACAGGATCAAATGCTTCTTGGGTTGGTCCAGCACTTATCATAATAGAGAGCCCATCTAATAAGGAAGGTGTACAAGCAGCTTCAATATGTTGTAGGATGTGGTCAATATCTGCTAGTTTTCCTTCACCGTTATCTCCACATGCTAAAAGACCTTGTTGTGGCTTTATAATCTGTATTCCATAAGAAGCACAAAGTTGTAAGTTATGTTGCGTAATAGGGTTTTGATACATCGCTGTATTCATCGCTGGACAAATAATTTTAGGACATTGTGCAGCTAGAAAAGTTGTACTTAGCATATCATCCGCTAATCCATGAGCAATTTTAGCAATGCAATTGGCCGTTGCAGGGACAATAACGAATACATCGGCACGTTTTGCTATACGAATATGTTCAACACTTTCAGGATGAATAGATTGAAAAGTATGTGTAAGGACGGGATGTTTGGTCAGTGTTTCAAATGTTAAAGGGGATATAAATTGCGTTGCATTTTGTGTCATGATAACTTCTACATCATAGCCTTTTTTGATAAGTTCACTTGTTAATTGTGCACTTTTATAAGCAGCAATACCACCACTAATTCCTAAAACAATTGTTTTCATAGAGATACCTCACTTATTGATCATATTTATTACATATGTATTATACAAGGATTATAAAAAGAGTACAATTCTTTCTTTTAAGGAAGAAAAATAGGATGCGCTAGATAAACGAAAGATTATATGATAAAAATATTCCTTTATATGAATTTAAGAAAGAGGTTGTTGAAGAATTTGAGGAATGTCTTCTTCTTGCAAATAATGATGTGTTACCATTTCCTCTAAAACGATACGTTGACGTTGTTTAGCAAGGGTATATCCTGTACTTAACTGATAAATAGCAGGAGCTTGTGGTAAGCCTGCTAATAAAGAAGCTTGGGCTATCGTTAAGTCTTTGGGATCTGTTTGAAAATAGCCTAGAGAAGCTTGTTTGATTCCATAATAGCCATCTCCAAAATAGATGATATTAACATATAATTCTAAAATTTCATTTTTGGAAAGAGATTGTTCTACATCATGGACGAAAAAGAGTTCTGCAACTTTTCGATGCAAAGTCTTTTTTTGATCAAGAAATAAATTTTTGCACAATTGCTGTGTAATGGTACTACCACCCATAGCATATTCTTGTTCTTTTAAGTTGGTAAAAAAAGCTTCAATAATATTAGATAATAAGACACCCTGATGTTGATAAAATTTAGGGTCTTCAACAGCTAAAATGGCATTTAAAAAATCTGGATGAATTTCATCAAGAGTAACGTAATCTTCTTGTTGTTTAATTTCAGCGATTTTAGTTTCTAAAGGCGTTTCAAGAATTACCTGTCGATAGCGTACATAGCCACTAGCAAAAATGGTGAAAATAGCAATACTTATAAGGATAACTATAATTAGAAATAATCGTTTTATTTTGCGCATATTTCCACCTCCGTGCGACTATTATATCATCTCATCTAGAAAATGGAATAGAAAATAATGATTCTTCTTTACTTTTCATTCTTCTTCAAATTTATGTCTTTTCTGTATAAAGAAAGAATATACATAAAAAGAGGAGGGAGTTTACGATGGTTGAGAAATTGATGTATATAAATACACAAATAAATGGGATTGTATGGGGAAAATATATGTTATGTTTTTTATTGTTAATAGGGATCTTTTTGAATGTTCGCACAAAAGGGTTTGCATTTTTTAAGTGGGGACTTATTTATCGTACAACGATAGGATCTTTATTTCAAAAAAAAGAGAAGAAGCAAGGAGTAACTTCTTTTCAAGCAGTTTCTACAGCTTTAGCAGGAACTTTAGGGGTAGGAAGTATTATTGGAGTTACGACTGCTCTTACGCTAGGAGGGGCAGGATCTTTGTTTTGGATGTGGATATCTGCCTTATTAGGGATGATTATTAAATATGCGGAAGTTGTATTAGCGATTCATTTTCGAAGGAGAACAGGAAAAGATACATATGTAGGAGGTCCAATGACAACGTTAGAATACGGTTGTCGTTTACCTTTTTTAGGTGTTTTGTTTTCTCTTTTTTGTATTTTTGCATCTTTTGGTATTGGAAATTTAACACCTGCAAATACCATTGCGCATACGATACAAGAATATATTCCACTTTCTTCTTTTTGGATTGGTATTGGGATTGCAGTATTAATTGCGATTATCATTTTAGGAAAGTCACAAAAAATTATGAAAATCAATGAGATTACCATTCCTGTGATATCGATTGTTTACATTTTAGCTTGTCTTTATTTATTAGTTTGTAATATTGAACAATTGCCACAAGCTGTTTCTTCGATTTTTCAAGAAGCTTTTACTTTCTCTAGTGGGGTTGGAGGAGTTGCAGGGTATGGTGTTACAAGAGCTATGCATTATGGAGTGAGTAGGGGTGTTTTTTCTAATGAAGCAGGGATGGGAAGTGCACCAATTGCACATGCTTGTGTAGCGAATGTACATCCTGTGGAACAAGGTTTTTGGGGCATTTTTGAAGTATTTTTTGATACGATTATTGTTTGTACAATTACAGGGCTTGTCGTTTTAACAAGTGGACTTATGCAAAGTGGGATGGAAGGAGTTGCTTTAAGTGTGGCATGTTTTCGTCAAGGCTTTGGTGATATTGGAGGGATGTTATTTGCTTTTTCAATTGTATCGTTTGCGATTCCATCAATTATTGGATGGTATTATTATGCAAGTGAATGTATACGATATTTATTTCAAACTCCTTTCATGTTAAAATTGTATCAGATTATATTTTTAGGTTTACTTATTTTAGGAGCATGTATGGAATTACAGTATGCATGGGAAATTGCGGATACTCTTAATGGTCTTATGAGTATTCCAAATTTGCTTTCGCTTATTATTTTACAAAAAGTTGTGGTAAAATTAACAAAAGAATATATGCAAGCACATAGGAGTGGTTAAATGAAAATTCTAATAGCCTGTGACTCTTTTAAAGGATGTTTAACATCTCGACAAGTAGGTCAGCAAATTGAAAAAGGAATTCATCGCTATGATCCAACAATTCAAACGAAGAGATATAGTATTGCGGATGGCGGAGAAGGAACGGTAGATGCTTTTTTAGAAGCTGGTCATGGAAAAAAAGTATATGTGAACACAACAGATGCTTATGGAAAAAAGATTAGTACTTATTATACTGTGATTGAGCAAGGCAAGACAGCCGTTTTAGAAGTAGCGAATATTATTGGGTTAAATATGCATGCGAAAGAAGAGCGAGCACCTTTTTTTGGAAGTAGTTTTGGTGTAGGAACCGTGCTACTAGATGCATATAAACGAGGGTGTCGTAAAATTATTATCGGCCTTGGAGGAAGTGCTACCAATGATGGAGGAATGGGCTTTTTACAAGCACTAGGAGCTCGTTTTTATGATAATGATCATAAATATATTAGTCCTATTGCAATGAATCTTTCGAAAGTACGTTATATTGATTTGAATCGTTTGCAGAAGTTAGAAGATGTAGAGTTAATTGCAGCTTGTGATGTTAAAAATTACTTGCTTGGAGAAGAAGGCGCAACCTATGTGTTTGGGAAACAAAAAGGGTTATATCCTAATCAAATAAAAAAGTTAGATGCAGGAATGAAAAATTATTGTGATCAATTTTGCCGTTATATTCATTTAGACTTAAATACGATTGAAGGTGGAGGTGCAGCAGGGGGAATTGGTGCTGTTCTTATCGGCGTTTTAAAAGCGAAAATGGTACCGGGTATTCAGCTATTGCTTCAATATAGTGATCTTGAAAAACAACTTAGAAGCTGTGATTTAGTGATTACTGGGGAAGGACAAAGTGATCGTCAAACCTTATTTGGAAAAGTTCCTTATGGTATTTTACAAGTAGCCAAACGTCATCATAAGCCCATTATATGTATTAGTGGAGCTCTTGGTTTAGGATATGATGCTTTATTTGAGGAAGGTTTTGTCGGGATCTTTAGTATTGCAGATCGAGCAATGACATTCCAACAAGCCTTAGAATTAGCTCCTCAAAAGTTAGAAGATAGTACTTATAATAT
>CAMWMY010000019.1 GCA_947175465.1 uncultured Erysipelotrichaceae bacterium
TACTAAAATATATGCAAGAGCAGGTGATACTATTAAAAAGTTAGAATTTGCAATTAAAAATGCATTAAAACAAAAGAAGATGACGCAAAAAGAATATGCAGAAAGTATTTGTTTAGCTGAGTCAACATTTTCCAATTATGTAAAAGGCGCACGTGAAATGAATTATCAAATGTTAAGTAAAATTGCAGAAGATCTTTCCTTAGATTTAAATGCAATCTTTAAATCGAGTACGATTGACAAAAAGTCAAATATGATTACAGAGACGGAAGCAAATATCATTAATGCATTTCGTCAAGTTCCTAAAGATCAGCAGGCAGAAATTGCTATTTCTATTATCTCTTTACTGAGATTATCTAAAAAATTGGATAAATAAAAAATGATAATACTTTTCCACTTTTTATGAATAAAAGATAGGAGAGTGTTTTTTTATTTATCTTAAAGTAATCAAAAGCCTGTTTATATAGAAAAAGCTTCATTGTTTTAAGGGGTTATTCATGGTATAATAAATAACGGTGATAAAAGATGATAGCCTTTATAAAGGGGAAAGTTTATAGTCTTGGAAATGATTATATAATTATTGAAAATCAAGGGATTGGATACTATGTATATGTGGCAAATTCACAACACTTTTCTATGCAGATGGAAACCATTATATATACGTATCAGCATGTAAGAGAAGATGCGATCTCACTTTTTGGATTTCGAAGTATGGAGGAGCATGATTTGTTCATGCGTCTTATTGGCGTTAAGGGAGTTGGACCTAAAACCGCACTTTCTATGTTAGGTGTATGTTCAGCTAAAGAAATGATTACAGCTATTGAAACTAACGATGTGAATCAACTAAAGAAATTACCTGGGATAGGGGCAAAAACAGCACAACAAATTGTATTGGATTTAAAAGGAAAACTAGTAGAAGTTCCACAAGAAAGTAGTAAAGAAGAGAATGATGATTTAAAAGATGCTTTAGAAGCTTTAAAAGCACTTGGTTATAAACAAGTAGATATTCAAAGTATAAAAAAAGAATTAGTCTCTCATAAAGGAAAAACAGTAGATGAATATATACGACTTGCTTTAAGCATACTAGCAAAGCGCAAAGGAGTTTAGGACATGGAACGATTGGTATCGGCAGAGCATCAAAATATAGATGAGGATTTATATCTTCGTCCACAGCGATTAGATGAATATATTGGGCAACAAGCATTAAAAGAAAATTTAAAAGTTTTCATTGAAGCAGCAAAACAGCGAGAAGAAGCATTGGATCATGTTTTATTGTATGGTCCTCCAGGATTAGGAAAGACAACTCTTTCTTATATCTTAGCTAATGAAATGGGAGGACAAATGAAAACAGCAAGTGGTCCATCAATTGAAAAAGGTGGCGATTTAGCTGCTATTTTATCTACTTTACAAGCAGGAGATGTTTTATTTATTGATGAAATTCATCGCTTGCCTAAGCAAGTAGAAGAAATTTTATATCCTGCAATGGAAGATTATTGTATTGATATTGTTGTAGGAAAAGAAAGCAATGTTCGATCCATACGATTGGATCTACCACCTTTTACACTTGTAGGAGCTACAACAAGAGCAGGAGATTTAACCGCTCCTCTTCGTGATCGTTTTGGGATTATTAATCAATTAGAGTTTTATACCTTAGAAGAATTATCTAGTATCATTAAACGTACAGCACGTGTAATGAATAGTGAAATTGAAGAAGAAGCAGTTATTGAAATTGCTAGAAGATCAAGAGGGACACCACGTATAGCAAATCGTTTATTTCGTCGTGTAAGAGATTTTGCTCAGGTAATGAACCAAGGAGTCCTTTCTAAAGAAATTTCTGCTATGGCTCTTGATCGTTTGAAAGTGGATCATTTAGGACTTGATCATGTTGATCATAAATATTTGAAAGGAATTATTGAACGATTTAAAGGGGGACCTGTTGGTCTAGAAGCATTATCAAGTAGTATTGGGGAAGAAGCGATGACACTAGAAGATGTTTATGAACCTTATTTATTACAAATCGGATTTATTAATCGAACACCAAGAGGACGTATTGTAACAGAGAAAGCATATCGTCATCTTGGTTATCAAATTCAAGAAACTCTTTTTGATGAAGATTAAGGTTTTTTACTAACAGCTATAATACAGCCTAAAAGATAACAAAGTAGCTTACTGAAAAGTTTAAGCATCGATAATACATTTATGGATTCGATAATTAAAAAACCGATAATTCCTAAAAAGATAGTAACAACAAAAGCGTATATAAGCGCTTTTTTATTTATATTATACCCTAATATAAAACCTGAAGCTACATAAGCGATAGCCCCAAAAATCCAATTAAGAATATGAAAAGTATTTCCATTAATGATATTAAGATAGTATAGTAAAGCAAAAATGAGAGAAAATAAGATTGTAGATGCAAATAAAAGAGCAAAAGATTGCAAGATTGTTTTTAGATTTGTTTTCAAAAATATCACCTCGATAAAGTGTATGAAAAAAGTATAAAAACTATGCAAGGAGGATAAAAAATGCAGGAATATTTTATTTTAATTGGAAAGTGTATTATTTTTTATTTTGTCATTATTATTGCTTTACGTGTTATGGGAAAAAGGGAGATAGGAGAACTTAGTATTTTTGATATTGTTATTTATTTAGTTATGTCCGAATTATTAGCTATTTCGATATCAGAAGTAGATGAAAGTATTTGGAAATCCATGGTTCCTATTTTTACTTTATCTATATTACAAATTTTGCTTTCTATTATTTTATTAAAAAGTAAAAAAGCTAGAGATATTGTAGATGGAACAGGGGTTATTATTATTCAAAATGGACAAATTAATCAGGCAGCAATGAAAAAAGAACGTTATAGTATTGATGATATGATGGTGCAATTACGAGATAAAGATTATTCTTCTCCTGATGAAGTAGCTTTTGCTATTTTAGAAAGTAGTGGACATTTATCGATCATTCCTCAAAATAAGTGTAAAGTAAAATATCCTTTTCCACTTATTAGTGATGGTATTATTGATACAAAAGTACTTAGTGCCTTGGGGTTTGATGAAGAATGGTTAAATCAAGCATTATTAAAAGAGGGTATTGAAGATTACAAAGATGTTTTTTTATGTCTTTATCAAAAAGATGGGCTTTTTGTGATTAAAAGAACACTTACATCGAAAGATAAATTATTTTAAAGTTGTTTTACGCAAAACATTTGCTAATTTTATAGCATGTAAAATTGTTGTTACTAACATTCCAAGAGTTAAGCCGATTGTTAAGGAAGAAGGACCTGTATAGGCTAGCGCAATTACACAAAGAATTCTAACAATACATCCTAATAATGTGTCAAACATAGCTCCTCTACTTTTTGAAAGAGCATGCATCATACTTGATAATGGGGGTTGTAAAGAATAAAGGGCAAATGGCCAAGATAGTTGTCGTAATACATCAGCTCCATTTGTATTATGATAAAAAAGTTGCAATAATTCTTCTGCATATTGATAACAAATAAACGAGCAAGAAACACCAATAAGAAAGCAACAACCAATAATGACATTAAATAGTTTTTTTGCATGAGCAATATGATTTCTTGTGAAATGATAAGTAAATGAAGGAAGTAAAAAGTTGCTTAAGGTGATTGTAATAAAAGAGGGCATTGTTAAAATAGGTAATACATAACCATTGAGCTCCCCATAGGCATGTACCATCGTTTGGACTTGTAAAGTATTTAAACCAATCACCATAACAATGGGTTCTAAAAAATAAGTAAGTGATCCAATAAGTCTACTACTTGTCATAGGAATAGCAACATTATATATATCAGAAAAATCTTTTTTACATAAATTTTGAAAAAAAGAAAGAGAAACAAATGAATGTTTTTTTTGTTTTTTGATACATAAAAGCATGTAAATAATGGAAGCGACTTCTCCTACCGTAATGGAAAACATAGCAAGGGTAGCCATTTCTATAGCATCTAAAGTAGGATTGCAAAGAAACATTCCTAAAAGAAAAAATACTCTTGTTAGTTCTTCAAAAATCTGTGTATTTGTAGCATGCAAATGTTGTTGGATTCCATATAAATAACCTTTCAATATACCAGATAAACTTACAACAGGGATAAGTGGTACAATGGAATATAGCACAGGCTGAATAATATTTTGTTTTAAAATAGTATGTGCTAAATAAGGAATACACAAAAGAAATAGCAATGCGATAATTGTATTTGTGATGATGGTAATTAAAATACTAGCAGCAAGTGGTTTTCGCTCATAATCATTTTCAGCAATGACTTTTGATAAGGCAGAAGGAATTCCCATTTGCGCAAGAGTAATAATAATGACCATAGTAGGTGCAGCTAATGTATAGTAACTCATCGCTTCTACACTTAAATTTCTCGCTAATAAAATACGCACGATGAAAGATAAAATTTTAGCGAAAACAGAAACAATAATTAACAGTAATGTTGATCTTATAATTGTTTTTTTCATAAAGAACACTCCATTTTCCTCATAGGTATTGTATGGTTGTGTATATAAGAAATATGCTATTCCTAAGAAAAGTTATATTGGATTTGTTAGAATATCAACATGAAAAATGGCATGCTTTTGTATAAGTAGATTCGCATGATAGGATAGGAAGTGTTAAGCGATATAAGAAAGCGTTTTTTTATTGGTATCAAAAAGTCATTACAAGCAATGATGAAATATTGTAACATGCAATATTTCATAAAAAGTATCTTTTGTTAGAAGGGACGTTTTTTATGATATAAAGTTGTTTTTAATACAAAAATACTAAAAAAATTTTATTTTACTTCATATTTAACGAGAATATCGTATATATTTGCAAGAAATGATTGCTTAATAATAAGAGAAATTGTATAATATTAGTCATGATGTTAGGAGGAATCAGTAGTGAAAACATGTTTTATAAAAAATAGACATATTCAACTTGCGATTACTCTTAAAACAAATCAAATGAAAAGGGAACAATTATCTTCATTAACTTATCAACATGTTGAAAATACATTAATAGGATTGATATGGAAATATAAATATCCTTCATCTGTGCATGAAGCTATTAATGATATTTTAACGTTAAATGCAAATGAGGTTGTAGCCTTTTTATCCAATCAAGCGATTATTATGGGATCGCAGATGGAATTAAATGAAATTAAAAGTATTTTAGGAGGAGAATAAAAATGAAGAAATCACGTTTAATTAGCTTTGGAATTATTACAGCTACCATTATTGCGATTATTCTTACATTTTATGGTAGCATTCGCGATAATATGAAGCTCGGATTGGACTTACAAGGTGGTTTTGAAATTTTATATGAAGTAGAACCTTTGGAAGGAAAGACATTACCATCTATAAGTGCAGTGACACAATCGATTCAAAAGAGAATTGATGTTTTAGGGGTTAATGAACCTGAAATTAGCGTTGAGGGAGAAAATCGTATTCGCGTACAGCTTGCAGGTGTTAAAGATGCTGATCAAGCAAGACGTGTGATTTCTTCGACTGCAAATTTAACTTTCCGCGATGTAAATGATAATCTGTTGATGGATGCAACAGTATTAAAAGAAGGACAAGCACAAGTTTCTAATGATGAATATGGTAGAGCTGTTGTTACTTTAAATTTACAAGATTCAGCTAAATTTTATGAAGTTACACAAAAAGTTTCCAAAATGGGAACAGGAAAAAATTTAATGGTTGCTTGGTTAGATTTTAAAGAAGGAGTTGATTCCTATGCAGCTGAATCAAAAAAAGAAAAACCTTCTTATATTTCAGCAGCAACGGTAAGTGAAGGAATTAATAGCCAAAGTGCTACTATTTCAGGAAACTTTACAAGAGAAGAAGCTCAAGAATTAGCTAATTTAATTAATTCTGGTTCTTTACCTGTAAAAATGAATGAAGTATATACAAATGCAGTATCGGCAGAATATGGGATTGATGCCTTTTCAAAAACTATGATGGCAGGAGCAATCGGGATTATTGCCATTATGATCTTCATGATTATATACTATCGTTTACCTGGTCTTATTAGCGCGATTACGATTTCTACTTATGTATTCGTTGTTTTCTTAATTTATAATGCAATGGGTGGAGTATTTACATTATCTGGTATAGCTGCTTTAGTTCTTGGAGTAGGGATGGCTGTCGATTCTAACATTATTACGTTTGAAAGAATTAAAGATAGTATGTATAGTGGTAGAAGTGTTCGAACTGCATTTTATGAAGGAAGTTCACGTTCTTTTAGAACAATATTAGACTCACAGCTTACAACTTTTATTTCAGCTTTCATCTTATACATCTTTGGTACAGGAAGTGTAAAAGGGTTTGCGACAATGTTAATCGTATCCATTATTACTACTTTATTACTTATTGTGTTTGTGGCACGTTTCTTATTAAAGCTTATTATTGATAGTGGATACGTTGATAAAAAACGTCACTTGTTTGCTGTAAAAGAGGAGCATGTTCCAAATATAAGCAAAGGAGAAGAACAATTTTACTTTGGAAAATTCCAAAAGTTTGACTTTGTAGGAAAAGCAAAATACTTCATTATAGCTTCTATTAGTATTTTAGTTCTTTCATGTGTTGCGATGGGAGTTCACGCAGTTCAAGGAAATGGAGCTTTAAATCTTGGAATTGATTTCACTAGTGGAACTAAAATGACGATTCAAAGTGATACAGCGATTGATAAAGATACATTGTCAAAAGAATTAAGTGAGTTAGGAATTGAGGCAAGTAGTATTCAAATTAATGGAGAAGGAAATGCAATTGCGAATGTTTTCATTAAACAATCTTTAACTGAAGAAACATTGAAAAATGCAAAAGAGTCATTGAAAAATACATACGGACATGAAATCAGCGAAAATACAGTTACGCCTGTTGTAGGACAAGAACTTATTCGCAATGCTGTTTTAATTTCTGTTCTTGCATGGGTTGGGGTATTGATTTATATTTCTATCCGTTTTAAATGGGATTATGCGATATCAGGAATTGTGGCATTGATCCATGACGTATTGATCATTTTAGCTTTCTGTGCTATTTTCCGTTTAGAAATTAATACTGAAATTATTGCTGTTTTATTAGCGATTATAGGATATTCTATTAATAACTCGATTGTTGTGTTTGACCGTATTCGTGAATTAGTAAGACAACATCGTCATGAAAATTTCGATGCGGATAAATATAAACTAATTGTAAATGAAGCATTACAAAAAACATTAATGCGTTCAGTTTTATCTACTTTCACAACAATTTTACCAGTTATCTGTTTATTGTTGTTAGGAAGTAATGCTATCTTTACATTTAATTTAGCTTTATTTATCGGATTAGCTGCAGGTGCAGGATCATCTGTATTTATTGCAGCACAATTATGGTTATACATACGTATTCATAGAAAAGATAAACCAAAGAAAAAGAAAATAAGAAAACTTGATGAAATACAGGAAACGATTATTCCTGGTATGAATGATTTTTAGAAGAGACTGCACAGCAGTTTCTTTTCTTTTTAGATTATAGTATAATGATGTATCACTAAAGAGAGGAACTTATATGATTATAGAGGAAATAAAAGTAAAAAATATAGAGGAAATTAAACAAAAATATAATTTAACTTCTTTATGTGCAAAAGTACTTGCTAGTAAAGATTTAAGTCATGATCAAATAGAAGAAATTTTATCTCCTGCTCAATTACAAGATCCATTTCAGGCAAAAGGAATGAAAGAAGTAATCGAAAGAATTCAACTTGCGAAAAGTCGAAAGGAGAAAGTATTAGTTTGTGGCGATTATGATGCTGATGGAATATGTGCAACAACTATTTTGTATGATGCTTTATGTAAAAGTGGTGTAGATTGTGGGTTTTATATTCCAAATCGTTTGAAAGAAGGATATGGCTTGCATGTTGATACGGTGCGTTTAGCGAAAGAAAAAGGCTACCAATTACTCATAACTGTAGATAATGGGGTAAAAGCATTTTCAGCATTAGAAGAAGCTCAAAAATTGGCAATTGATGTTATTTTAAGTGATCATCATAGTATGGATGATGAGCCATTGCCTTGTCAATTTTTATTACATCCATTTCATATGGGAGAAGCTTTTCAATATTTATGTGGAGCAGGTGTTGCATTAGAAATTTCACGTGCATTAATTGGAGATTGTAAAGAGCACCTTGCACTTGCATGTGTTGCAACGATTGGAGATTGTATGCCTTTATGGAAAGAATCACGGAGTATTGTTCGCCTAGGAATGCAGTATTTGCAAGAAGGAGTATGCCAACCTCTACAGTTTCTTAGAGAGGATATGCAAGCTAAGTGGGATGAGGAGTTAATTGCTTTTCAAATTGTACCTAAATTAAATGCAACAGGAAGATTAGCAGATATTGCAAATGCCAATAATACTGTGCGTTATTTATTAAGTAATTCTTTACAACAAATACAAGCCGTTTCTAAACAAATTAAAGACTTAAATACTACACGCAAAGAAATGAGCGAAGAAATGTATACATTAGCTAAAAGTCTTGTACAAAAAGAAGATCGCTTTTTGATTGTTTCTCATGAACAATTTCATGAGGGACTTGTAGGGCTTATTGCAGGAAAGTTGTTTGAAGATTTCCAACAACCAGTGATGGTTTTAACAAAACATGGAAATACTTATAAAGGAAGTATTCGAAGTGGAGAGTTTCTAGATTTAACAACTTTCTTTCAAGACTTTGATGGTCTTTTGGCTTATGGAGGACATCGCTGTGCTGCAGGGATAGGTTTTGATATGGATAAGTTCGATTCCTTAAAGGAATATGTTCAAAATAAGATGCAACCTATTTCAATGGAATATGAAAAGAAATATCGTGTTTTAAAAGTAGATGAAAAAGAGCTTAGTTTACAAGAAGTGGAATCTCTTCAGCTTCTTGCACCTTTTGGTCAAGGATTTGAAAAACCACTTTTCTATGTGAAAGATTGTGATATTCAGAAGATGAATCTATTAAAAGAAGGAAAGCACGTAAAATGGGAAACGATGAACCAAATGGAATGTTTATATTTTCATGTGCAAGAGAAATATAAACAGTGGGTAGATAAGAAAAAGTTGGGATTTATTGGACATGTGAGGATTCATACTTTTCGTGCTATGAAAAAAGTTAATCTTTTTGTACAGGATATTTTATAAATAATGTTTTTTTCCTTATTATTTGATATAATAAAATTATCTATAAGGAGGAGACTATGAACTTCAAGAATTATATAGCTGATATTGAGGGATTCCCAAAAGAAGGAATACTATTTCGTGATATCACACCATTAATGGCGAATGGAGAAGCTTTCCAAAAAGCTTGTGATAAAATTATAGCTTTTGCTAAAGAAGTAGGAGCAGATGTTGTTGTTGGACCAGAATCAAGAGGATTTATTTTTGGATGTCCTGTTGCCTATGCAATGGGGATAGGTTTTGTTCCAGTTCGTAAGCCGAATAAGCTGCCACGAGAAACAATTTCTGTAGAATATGCATTAGAATATGGGAAAAACGAACTTCATATGCATATTGATGGTATTAAGCCAAATCAAAAAGTATTAATTGTAGATGATTTATTAGCTACTGGAGGGACAGTAGAAGGAACCATTCAATTAATTGAGAAATTGCAAGGGAAAGTTGTAGGATGTGCATTTCTAATTGAATTAGAAAATTTAAAAGGAAGAGAAAAGTTAAAAGATTATAATGTATTTACATTGATGTCTTATAATTAAAGGGGTAATCCCCTTTTTATGAAGGAGAAAGTATGATGGTCAATAAAAAACTAGTTACATTTGATGACCTTTTGAAAGAGGTTGGTCAATATATAAAAAAAGAAGAAGATCTTGCTTTGATACAAAAAGCTTATGCGTGGGCTGAAAAATATCATGAAGGTCAATTTAGAAAAAGTGGAGAGCCTTATGTTATCCATGTTATTCAAGTTGCCTATATTCTTGCTGTACTTAGAACAGGGCCTAAAACCATTATTGCAGGTTTGCTTCATGATGTTATTGAAGATTGTGATGTAACGGAAGAAGATGTAACAGAAACTTTTGGACAGGAAGTGACGTCTTTAGTGTTATCGGTTACTAAAATAGGAAATCTTAAATTTCGTGATGAAAAAGAATATTTAGCGAGTAATCATCGTAAGATTTTTATCGCTATGGCAAAAGATGTGCGTGTAATCATTATTAAACTTGCAGATCGTCTTCATAATATGCGTACCTTACAATACATGAGAGAAGAAAAACAGAAAAAAATCGCCTCAGAAACATTAGAGGTTTATGCACCTATTGCCCATCGTCTTGGGATGAGTGAGATTAAAAATGAACTTGAAGATCTATGTTTTCAATATTTAAACAAAGAGAAGTATTATGAAATAGCTAAGTTAGTTGAAAAGCGAAAAATTGAAAGAGACCATCAAATACAAGAAATGATTCAAGACATTAGTCAGCTTTTAACAGAACATAACATCTGTTTCCGTATTTTTGGAAGAAGCAAACATCTATATAGTATTTATAATAAAATGAATAAGAAAAATAAACGCTTTGAAGAAATTTTAGATTTGCATGCGTTGCGTATTATTACGAATAATGAAACAGCTTGTTATGAAATACTAGGGTATATTCATGCTAAATATAAACCAATTCCAGGTCGTTTTAAAGACTATATAGCGATGCCGAAAGTGAATATGTATCAATCTTTACATACAACTATTGTTGCCGATGGAGGGAATATTTTTGAAGTGCAAATTCGAACGGAAGCAATGGATGAGGTCGCTGAGCAAGGGGTAGCAGCACATTGGAGATATAAAGAAAATAGCAATTATAATTCTATTGAACAACAAAAAGAGATCGAAGAAAAACTTCATTGGTTTAAAGACTTTTCACTGATGAGTGATGAGGCGAATGAAGATGCAATGGAATTTATGAGCATGATGCAAAAAGATATTTTTGAAGCTAATGTTTATGTTATGACTCCAAAAGGAAGAGTGATTGCTTTACCAAATGGAGCAACACCAATTGATTTTGCATATCGTGTTCATACAGAAGTGGGGCATAAAATGGTAGGAGCGACGATTAATGGAGCAATTGTACCATTAAATACTGCTTTAAAAACAGGGGATGTCGTTGATATACGTACTTCGAATCAATCAAGTGGACCAAGCAAAGATTGGTTAAAAGTTGTGAAATCTACACATGCTAGAAATAAGATTCGTTCGTTCTTTCAAAAATATGAGACGGAGAAGCGTGCTTCTAGTATTAAAAAGGGAGAAGAAATTTTAGTCGAGGAATTGAAAAAGCGTAATTTAGATACAGAGATGTATTTCGATCGTGATCGAATTGAATCTATTTGTAAATCTTTAAGTTTTTCCAATTATCATGATTTAATGTATGCTATTGGAATTAAAAATATTTCTATGCAAGTAGTTATCGAGCGATTGTTAAAGCATAAATTATCAACACAAATGGATGACCAAGCTGTTGTAGATATGTTAAAACGGCAAGAACAAACAAGAAAAAAAGTTGCTCATAAAACAGGGATTGTCGTTGCAGGTATTGATACGATGATGATAACTTTAGCAAATTGTTGTTCACCAGTTCCAGGAGATGAGATTAAAGGATATGTGAGCAAAGGACAAGGAGTAAAAGTTCATCGTGTTGATTGTCCAAATATCCAACATGAAAAAGAGAGATTAATCGAAGTTTCTTGGGAAGAAGAAATAGAAGTAAAAAACTATGAGGTTAAACTGATAGTATACTCTTCTGATC
>CAMWMY010000020.1 GCA_947175465.1 uncultured Erysipelotrichaceae bacterium
CTGTATAGGGATGAATTTTTTTAGTATAGAGAAATCAAGAAGAATAATCTTTCTTGACTTGTAAAAGTTATTTACAAATATATTTAGTATGTTAAAATAAAAGTGTATGAAAATAATTAATATATCTATTAAAGGGTTATTTCATAAATTGGGAGGGATTTACATATGAAAAAAACAAAGGTTTTAAGTATGGCACTTGCAGGAACACTATTGGTTCAAGGGATGCCTTTAACAACACATGCACAAGCAAATACAGGGGTTTTAGAAAAAACAGAATCAAATACAACCATTACAATTGAAGAGGCTGAAAAATTAGTAGCAGAAAAAGCAGCTTTAGTTCAAGAAGCTAAAACATTATTAGATGATTACAAAGCAGAGCTTGCACGTGTAGATAGTGCACTTGCTTTAGCTAAAATAGAGTTAGATGAAGCACAAAAAGCATTTGATGAGGCAAGTAATGCAGCTATTATTGAAGCAGCTAAACAACGTTTAGAAAAAGCAGAAGCACAATATAATTTAGGATCTGTAGGTTTCTTCAAAGAAGAGGCAGAAAAAGGGAATGCAGATGCACAAAAAGCATATGATATTTTAACTGCGACAACACCAGAGCTTCAAGATGGACGTAATAGCCATGTTGACTATACACAATATGTAAAAGTAGGAGAAGAAAATAGTCCAACAAGTTTAGAAAATATGAAAAAAGCTGTAGATGAGCTTAATCATGTGAATGAATATCGTGCTAAAGAAGGTAAAAATTTAGTAGATTTAAAAACAAATCACAGCATGATGGCTATTTCACAATATCAATCTTCTTATTCATCTAAAGTTGTTGAGCATGCAGGTGCATTTAATGTGGGTGAAAACTTAGCATGGGGATACGTTAATCCATTTACTGGATGGTATGATGAAGAGAAAGTAAACTTTGAAACGAATAATGGTAAAGAAACAGGACATTATGAAAATATTGTAAATACTAGTTATGCTGTTATGGGATATTCTTATAATAACCGTTCTGAAATACTAAATGGAGCATCTATGTATGGTCAAACTTTCGCAAATGAAAGAAGTCCATGGGGAACAAACGCTGTATCAGTTGCAGAATACCAAGCATCATTTGGAACTTACTATACAAAAGTAAAAACAGAATTAGAAGAAGCACGCAAAGCTTATGAAAATTTAGTGGGTGGAACAAGAAGTGCTGATGATGTACCACAAGAAATTAAAGATCGTTTAGAACGTGCTAAACAAGCTTATGCTGATTTACAAGCAGAAAGAGTTGCGGCACAAACAAATGTAGATAATGCACAGGTAGCATATGACAAAGCGGTTGTTGAGCATCAAGCAGCAGTTGATTTACTAAACTCATTAACACAACCAGATGGAAACCCAGGAGAAACACCAGATGGAAATCCAGGAGAGAAACCAGAGGAAACACCAGATGGAAATCCAGGAGAGAAACCAGAGGAAACACCAGATGGAAATCCAGGAGAGAAGCCAGAGGAAACACCAGAAGTTACTCCAGGAGAACAACCAGGAGATAATGTAGAAACAACACCAGAAGTGCAACCAGAAACAGAAGGAAGCACTGTTAACACGGGAGTATCTACAAATATGGTAGGGTTATTATGTGCAATGATAGCAAGTATGTTTGCTCTTGTAACAACAGGTTTATTACGTAAGAAAAAATAGAGTACTGTATCATTTTGTATTTCTATTATTCATGGTGGTCGAAAGACCACCTTTGTTATTTATAGAGAATAGAATACGTTTTTGAATCATGGTAGAAGAAAAGAATATATTTTTGATAGATATGCATAATTTTATTTGTATTTTCTTTTTTATTTGTTATAATAAGGGTATCTTACATATCGTATAAACTTTCATTTGTGGCGAAAGTGTTTCTACCTGGTTGCCTAAACCAGACTACGATAGGAACTCTTTTCAGCTTCTGTATATACAGAAGTTTTTTATGTTTATGTAAGAGGAAAGAGGGAAAAAGATGCGTAAGAAGACAGAAGTGTTTCAAACAAAAGCAATTGCATGGGATACGATAGGAATTGTTTTTGCAATGCATAAAAGATCTTTGTTAGGGGGATATCCTAAGCTAGGATTGAAAATGATAAAAGCAATGCGTCAAGTATTTTCTATTCATGTACAGCTTGCATCTTTCATTACTTTTGTATGGGCGAAATACGCTTATACAAAGTTAAGCTTATTTATTTTTGTAGTACCTATTCATTTATAACACCAACTCTTTTTATAACGGTAAATATCGTTACGAAGGGTTGGTTTTCTTTATGTTAGGTAGTGATTTAGGATGCAAAGCAGACATTACTAAGTCAAAATTCTGTATGAGGAGGTAAACATGGAAAGAACGGTTACAAATTTAAAACAGCTTATTCGTGCAGGAAGAGGAATGATCCCTTCCCACTTAGTGATTAAAAATGGGAATTTAGTAAATGTTATGAGTAGTGAAGTTTATCAAGCAGATATTGCTATTTATGAAGATACGATTGTAGCAATCGGAAATGTAGAAGATTACATAAATAGTGATACTAAAATTCTTGATGCAAAGGGAAAATATATAGTACCTGGACTTATTGATGGACATATTCATAGTGAATGTAGCAAATTGAGTATCACTAGTTTTGCAAAAGCAGTTGTGCCTCATGGTACAACAAGTATTATTTCAGGTTTAGATGAGTATATCTCAGTATCAGGATTAGAAGGTTTACAAGAAGTATTTAAGGAAATAAAGGAAACACCTTTAAAGGTATTTTGGGGAGCACCTTTTAAAACACCTTATACATTTCCACCATCTACTGTTGCTTTTTCATTTACAAAAGAAGTACATGAAATCGTACAACAATGGCCACAATGCTATGGAGTATGGGAAAGTGTTCGTGAATATGTAAATGAAGAAGATGAAGATACTTTAGGAGCGATTGAAACAGCTTTTAAGAATCGATTGCCTGTTTTTGGTTGTGCTCCTATGGCAAGAGGAAAAGAATTAAATGGTTATCTTTGTGCAGGGGTTCGTCTAGATCATGAAAGTTATGATCACGAAGAAGTTGTAGAAAAGATGCGTAATGGGATGCATATGTTAATTCGTGAGTCATCTGTAACACACTTTTTAAAAGAAAATATACGATCTGTTACCGAAGTAAATCCAGCATTTGCAAGACGTATGAGTTTTTGTAGTGATGATGTTACAGCATCGGATGTTTTAGAAAAAGGGCATATGGATAACATTGTTCGTTTAGCAATCAAAGAAGGTGTGGAGCCAATGGCTGCGATTCAAATGGCAACGATTAATAGCGCTGAAGCATATCGTATCGATCATTTGATAGGATCTATTACTCCTGGAAAAATTGCTGATATTTTATTAGTAGATGATTTAGAACAATTCCATGTGGAAAAAGTTATTGTTAATGGAAAAGTTGTAGCAGAAAATGAGAAATTAAGCTATGCATTACATCCACCAAAAAGAAGCTCTATTTTAATGAATACATTAAAATGTGAAAAGAAAACAGCGGATGATTTCGCATATAAAGTAGATATTGAAAAAGGACAAGCAAAAGTATTGTCAATGAATGTGGAGGGGCCTTTTGTTCGTAAAAGAAAAGATGTCCTTTTAGAAGTGAAAGATCATGTTGTGCAATTAGATCCTCAACAAGATATTGCAATGGTATCTGTAATAGAGCGTTTTGGAAAGAATGGAAATCAATCTTTAGCTTTTTGTTCAGGATGGAATTTAACAAAAGGGGCAATGGCATCAACAGCTGCACCTGATGATAATAATTTGATTGTTATGGGGGTAAATAAAGAAGATATGGCGATTGCAGTGAACCATTTAATTGAACAAGGTGGAGGACAAATTGTTGTCGCTGATGGAAAAATTTTAGACTTTTTACCATTGCCTGTAGGTGGAATTGTTAGCGATTTAGAGCCAGAAGAAATTGCACAAAGAGAAAAACGCATTCATCAAGCCGCAAGAGAATTAGGTTGTGCTTTACCTGATCCTTTAATGTATATGTTCTTTTTACCAATCACAGCGATTCCTGATTATGCGATTACAGATGTAGGGCCTGTTGATTGTATTGCTTTAGATACGTTTGATCCTATTCTTGAACTTGTTGAAGAGAAATAAAGGGGAAGAGATGATGGAAAGAAAAGAATTAAAAAAACTTATTGATGTTGCAGCAGGAAGAGTACCGGCTGATCTTGTCATCAAAGGTTGTAAAGTTGTAGATGTGTATAATGGAGGAATTGTAGAAGGGGATATTGCGATTGTAGATGGTTTGATTGCTGGTATAGGAGAATATGATGGAAAAACTGAAGTAGATGCGAAGGGGAAATATGCTACACCAGGCTTTATTGATAGTCATATACATATTGAATCATCCTATGTGAGTCCAGAAGAGTTGGGAAGACTTCTTGTACCTCATGGAACAACAACTATTATCGCTGATCCTCATGAAATTGCGAATGTTTGTGGATGGAAGGGAATTCATTATATGTTACAAGCTGCACAAAAAACAGCTTTAGATATTAAAGTGATGCTTCCTTCTTGTGTTCCAGCAACTCCTTTTGAGCACGCTGGTGCTACGATTGATGCTAAAGCGATGGAAAAACCGATGCAAGAAGGAAAACTTTATGGTTTAGGGGAATTCATGAATTTTCCTGGTGTTGTTTTAGGACATGATGATGTTTTAGATAAACTTCTTGTAGCGAAAAAAGAAGGGAAAATTATTGATGGGCATAGTCCTGGTTTAAAAGGAAGAGAGTTAAATGCATATGCTGTGGCTGGAATTAAAACTGATCATGAATGTGCAACAGCACAAGATTTACAAGATCGTGTTTCACGAGGACTTTATGTTATGTTACGTCAAGGGTCAGCTTGTCATGATTTGAAAAATTTAATAAAGGGAGTGACACCTTACAATAGTAAGCGATGTTTATTGTGCGCAGATGATATGCAACCGAAAACAATTTTAAGTGTTGGGCATTTAGATAATAGCTTGAAAATGTGTGTAGAAGAAGGAATGGATCCGCTTTTAGCAATTCAAATGGCGACTTTAAATGCAGCTGAGTGCTATGGATTAAAAGATCGAGGGGCAATTGCACCAGGGTTGAAAGCCGATATTGTTTTAGTGGATGATCTTCAAAACTTTCATGTAGCTCAAGTGTTTATTGATGGAAAAGAAGTGGCAAAAGATGGACAATACCAACTTCCTATAGCTTTTCATGATATTTCGGATACGAAAGGAAGCTTTCATGTCAAAGATTTTTCAAAAGAAAAACTGCGCTTAATTGTTCAATCAGAGAAAGCTCATGCCATTGGTATATTGCCTGGAGGGGTTGTTACAAAGAAAGAAGTAGTTTCTATCAAACGCGATGAAAACCAAGCCTTTGTTTATGAAAAAGATAAGGATGTTGTGAAAGTTGCTGTTGTGGAACGTCATCAAAATACAGGGAATGTTGCCGTAGCTTTATTGCGTGGATATGGGATCAAAGCTGGAGCGATTGCACTTTCTATTGCTCATGATTCTCATAATATTATTGTCGTTGGGGTGAATGATGAAGATATGGCATTTGCAGTGGAAGAACTCATTAAACAGGAAGGGGGAATTCTTCTTGTAAAAGATGGGGAAGTATTGGAACGTATGCCAATGCCAATTGGAGGCTTAATGAGTGATCAAAGTGGAGAATGGGTAGATGAGAAATTGAAAAATATTCATAAAATAGCACATGAAGTTTTACAAGTCAACACTACATTAGAACCGATTATGACACTTTGCTTTATGTCATTAGCTGTTATTCCAGAATTAAAGCTTACTGATATGGGGTTATTTGATGTTACACAATTTAAGTTTATATCCATAGAAGCAAATTAAAAAAATGAGGGAGAACAAATCATGAAACAATTAAAAAATAAGATACCTCTTTTTTGTACGGGGGATATCGGAGGGTTAACATATACACTTACAAATAATATAGTGAATTATCTTATTGTTATTGCAACTTTATCAGGAGTGCTAGCATGGCCAGATGAACTTGTTTATGGGCGTGTTATTCCAGGAATGTCGATAGGATTGATGCTGAGTGGTATATATTATGCTTATATGGCATATAAGTTAGGAAAAAAAGAGGGAAGAAGCGATGTGACTGCTCTTCCATCAGGGGTATCGACACCTGCTATGTTTGTGATTTTATATGGGGTTATTATGCCTTTACATTATGCATTAGAAGATCCTTACCTTACATGGTCAGCCGCAACAGCAGCTTGTTTTATTGGAGGATTTGTAGAATTTATGGGTGGTTTTATTGGACCATGGATGAAAAAGCGTATTCCACGAGCTGCTCTTTTAGGAACAGTTGCAGGAATAGGATTTATATGGATGGCGACACAAGGTGTATTCGATGTCTTTAGTGATCCTATTATTGGACTTCCTATTTTATTAGTGGCGATGGTGGGGGTATTTGGTGGATATCTCTTTAGAAAGAAGTTTCCACCTCTTGTATTTGCTATTTTAGGGGGAATTCTTTATGCCTTATTGTTAGGGCGAACACAAATTGATTTTTCAGGGGTTGGATTATATTTTCCAGATCCTGTAAATTCAGTCCAAAGTTTAATAAATGGTTTCAGTGTCATTGTTCCATATTTAACGATCATTATTCCTATTGAAATTTATAATTTTATTGAAACGATGGATAATGTAGAAGCTGCAAATGTGGCAGGGGATGCATATAATATACGAGAAGCACAATTTGCAGATGGGATTTGGACAATGGTATCTGCAACTTTAGGGGGAGTTGTCCCAAATACAGTATGGCTAGGACATGCAGGACTTAAAAAATCAGGAGCTAAAATTGGTTTTTCATGGGCTGGTGGTGTCTTATTAGGGATTGCAGGTATTTTTGGATTATTTACATTCTTTAGTCAATTAGTACCTCCAGCAATTGCAGCTATTACGTATTTATGGTGTTCAGTTGTTATGGTGTCTCAAGCATTTAAGCATTGCAATTTTAAACATTATGCTGCGATTGCGGTAGCGATGGTACCACCGATTGCAGATTTCCTTTTTACACAAATTACGAATTCCGTAGGATTGGCTGATGTTTGGACGGAAGTATTACCAAGTGGGGTAGAAGGCTATACAAGTGAGGTAGCACAATATTTAATTGATCATGGAGTCATGTGGAGAGGAGTTGCTGAAGTTAAATCGGGGGCGATTATTATCGGTATTATTTTAGGAAGTATGGTTGCTTTTATCATTGACAAAAAGTTAGATAAAGTTGCTATAACTTCATGCTTTGCAGCAATCTTAACTTTATTTGGCTTTATTCATAGTGCATCTTTAGGAGTTTATATAACTTCCCCTTTTATGATAGGGTATATAATTGTAGCAATTATCAGCTATATCCTTCATTTAGGAAGAGGGAAGTGGTTTGATGCACCTGATAATTTTGAGTATGTATAAGATACATAGAAATGGTGGATAAATATAAAATAGAAAAAAGCAACAGGAAATAAAAATTCTGTTGCTTTTCTTATATAATAAAACCTTTAGCTAGATTAGGGGTAGTAAAGGCTTTAACGAGTTTATGATAAATCAAGGTTTAAAATTTATTCTAGTGCAAGATAATCACTTTCTATTTCTAAAATAGTTTTTTATTAATATATTTAGTTGGATAAGGATAGTTATAAGTTATATTTTAAGACTTACAATAATGTTGATACAATTCCTCGGATTTCTTTTTCATTAGCTGGACCAATTCTAGAGGTTCTAAAACAGTGGCATTATGACCAAACGATAGGAGAAAGTCAGCTACCCATTCTAAGGTTGAATGCTGTATTTTCATATCGATCATACCATCTCCTGTTGATAAAACCTTTAATCCTCTAGCTAATAAAAATTCTGTTTCACAACGTTTAACCCCTATATTTGTGAGTTTTATTTTTATATGATAATCTCTACCAACTTCTAAGTTTTCAAGATAATGTTGGATGGAAGAGGGAATCGGATATTGCTCGATAGGATAAGGTTTTTCCTCTATGATTTCTTGTATACGGTCCACACGAAATTCACGAATTTGTTTTGCTTTTGTACAATAAGCAGGACAATACCATAAGCCACTCATAGCATATAAACCAATAGGAATGATAGTACGTATACTTTCTGCATTTGTTGATGTATAACGAATAGTAATAGATAGTTGTTTTGTGACACTATGAAAGATCTTTTTTAATAAAGGGGAAGAGCGATGACGATCAGGAATCCAAAATACAATTTTATTTTGGATGTGCATAATACTTTTTTGGATATCTAAAGGTAAATAGTTTAAAAATTTTTTTAAGGCGGAAATTGTTTCTTGTTCAAAAGGTAAGTCACGATAAAATTGCAAAGCTTGGCAAGCGAAAAAAAGAGCTTTTGCTTCATTTTCCGAAAAAGCAATCGGCGGTAAGATGCGTTCTTTTAAAACATGATAGCCTCCTGCTGCTCCAACTTCAGAGTAAAGAGGAAAGCCAGTTTGTTCCAATGCTTTTAAATCACGAAGGATGGTTCGTTTTGATACTGAAAATTCATTTGCTAATTCACCAACAGTGAAATATTTTTTTGCATTTATAGTTATCATCATTTCTATTAAACGTTCTGCTTTTGACATTTTTGAAAAATTCCTTTCTTAATAGTGACAATAGTTGTCAGTATTCCATGATAATATATTTATGTTGCAAAAGCAACCTTATGAATCACAAGAAAGGAAGAAATTTATGAGAAAAAATGTAATGGAAATGGTGATTTTTCAAACACAAAATGGAGTGAAGGAAGAGCAGTTCTTACAGCTATTTGATGAATTGAATAAGGTACTTGAAAGTAGTGTAGCTGGTTTTATGAAACGTTCTTTAACAAAGGATTCGACACAAGATAAATGGGTAGAGATGGTTTGGTGGGAATCGATGGAAGCAGCCCAACAAGCGATGGAGAAGTTACCACAAGTTGAACAGTTTCAAAAATATTGTGCTCATTTAGTAGAGGAAGGAATGATGATGTTTTATTTAGAGGAAAAAGCATGATACCAGATGATATTCTTTCTTATTGTCTATCGAATTTACAAGATGTTGTATTAGTAGAGAGTTGGGGAGAGCGTGGAATTTTTTATAATCCTCATAATATGTTAAAAAGAGGTATCTATGTTTTAACGATAAAAGAAAAAGATGGAGCGCATGATAAAGCATCTATGTTAGATCGTGAACATATATATCGTATCAATGTAGGTTTAAGAAAAGAAACATTTATAAAGCTATTTGGCTATCTTCCTAAACGCCCTAAGGCTGGAGAAGTAGTTGATATGGAATTTGATTTTACCACTACCAATACGATAATGCCTCACCCTGTGTATGCATGGATGGGATGGATATGTGTCCTAAACCCATCGAATGAGACCTTTGATGATTTTAAAGCTATGATACAAGAATCTTATATATTTGCGAAAGAAAAATTTGCGAAAAGAAAAATAACAGTCAAGAAAGCGATATAAAGCTTTTATGGTTTTCTTTGATGGCTGGATAAATAAAAAGTTGTAGCTTAATATTAGTACAACTTTTTTCTTATCCATATTTTTGTTTTATACGTTCTTCAAAGGAAGCTTTTTTGATAATGCAGCGTTGATGTGTCGCCTCTCCAATAAGGCCAGCATCATCTTTTGCTTCAATTAAAAACGTAATTTTTTTATTATCTATTTCTTGTATTTTCGCATGGATATAAACTTGTTTATGAAGGGGAGTTGGTGAGATATGAGTTGTATGTATCATGATACCAACACTTGCTTCGCCATCTTCTAAATAAGGCTCTAAACATTTTTTCGCACACTCTTCCATAGCTGCAATCATCATTGGAGTTGCATATACATCAACATCTCCACTTCCTATCACACTTGCAAGCATCCTTTCTTCTACTGTTTTGATAAGGGTATACGTATTCTTTTCTATTTTCTTCATATGGAAACACCTCTTGCCTTCATTATAACAAAAAAGAGAGTTTATGCATATTTTTTATAAGTCTTAGACATACTAAAAATAAAGAGTTAAAGGAGAGGTGTCTATGTTTATTTATGAAAATAAAGTATCTAAGGAAGTAGAGATTACAAGGCCAGATTTTCAACATTATTTACTGTTGGATCGTGCATTTGGTGGAACTGCTTATGGATTAAATGCAGCTAAACGCTTTATTCATCAAGCATTTATGTTAAACAATAAAGAATTTCGTGAAATATTTATGCATTTAGCAGCTAAAGAGCTTACAGATATGGAAGTATTGGCGGATTTAATTCATAAGATGCATGGTGTGGATGATCGTTATTATGATGAGGATAATGATGATACACCAGCTTTTGGAACGATTCCTCCATGTAAAGAAGAGGCGAAAGCACAAGAAAGTGGGAAAACTTCTCATATTAACAATGATTTAACGGCTGCCCTTATTCATGATTTAGAAATAGAAACAAAAGTTTTTCATTTGTATAAAGAATTATATGAAAAGATTCAAGATGAAGGTGCAAGAAATGCATTGCAGTATTTAAGCAAATCGAAAGAAGAAACGATACTCACATTAAAAGATATGTTAAATAAACTAACACAAGGGCAAGAAGTAAAAGATTTTGGACTTGGAGATTCGCATAATGCATGGGACTTATGTGGTGGAAATTATTTTGATAAATTAAATCCAGTATTTACCAATCCAGATGAAATTCCATCTCTTCATGATAAAAAGGATCATAAATCCTAGAGGAAGTCTATATAAATTGGTGTCTGTACATGGCATCTTTTTTCATTTATGATATACTTACTATGAAAGTGAGGGCAAGGCAATGAATAACTACATTGATCATACATTATTAAAAGCAGATGCTAAAAAACAAGATATAGAAAAACTTTGTGAAGAGGCAAAACAATATCATTTTGCTAGCGTTTGTGTGAATGCTTATTGGGTACCTACATGTGCATCCCTTTTACAAGGAAGCGATGTAAAAGTATGTACCGTTGTTGGATTTCCTTTAGGAGCTATGGCATCAGAAGCTAAAGCATTTGAAACACAAAATGCGATTGCGCAAGGTGCTGAGGAAATTGATATGGTTTTAAATATCGGTGAATTAAAAGCTGGAAATGATGAGGTTGTAAAAAAAGATATTGAAGCTGTTGTAAAGGCAGCATCAGGAAAATGTGTGAAAGTAATTTTAGAAACATGTCTTTTAACAAAAGAAGAAATAAAAAGAGCATGTGAGCTTTGTGTCGAAGCAAAAGCAACGTTTGTGAAAACATCGACAGGATTTTCAACTTCAGGAGCGAATATAGAAGATGTGAAGTTAATGAAAGAAGCTGTACAAGGAAAATGTAAAGTAAAAGCAGCTGGTGGTATTCGTTGTTATGAGGATATGAAAAAGATGATTGATGCAGGTGCTGATCGTATTGGGACCAGTGCTGGTGTAAAATTGATGCAAAACCAAGAAGTTGATGGTGGTTATTAAGAAGGAAGAATATAAGAGTACGTTAAGTTTGAATAGCTTATCCTACTCTTTTTCTTTTCTTGATGATGCATATTAAAAATTAGCTGCTGGAAAAATAGTGAAAAGTATTGCTTGTTTTTGATAAGTATGTTATCATAAATGAGCAATGCCTAAATAGCTCAGTTGGTAGAGCATTCGGCTGTTAACCGACAGGTCACAGGTTCGAGTCCTGTTTTAGGCGCCATGTAACA
>CAMWMY010000021.1 GCA_947175465.1 uncultured Erysipelotrichaceae bacterium
CCATCATAATAACTCATAAATAAGAAAATATAAGCATAGTCTTAAATGAGGTGAATGGATGGAAAACAAGAAAGTAATTTGTCTATTTGCAAGTATATTTTCTCTTCTTTTTGCGATGATATACTATTTTCTTTTTAGCAACTTAGTATCATCGAATCAAGGGCCACAAAGTATTTTATATATGAATCAAGTAGGATTATATAAAAGTGAGGAAAATGCAAATAAGATAGTGGAAAAATTAAAAGAACAAGAGATACAAGCTTATATTTTCGCTAAAGATGATGTGTTAGCAGTTGTTTGTTCTTTAAGTGATCAAGAGCAAGAAACAAAGCAACAGCAAGAAAAATTATCTTCCCTTGGATATTCTTACATACAGAAAAGTATTGTGATTACAAATGATGAGATTATTAAAAAGCTTCAAGAAAAAGATTATGCAACTGTATTGGAGATGATAAAGAGTGAAAGTAAAGGAAATGATAGCAAAGGAGAGACCTAGAGAAAAAGCGATACAATATGGTGTATCTACATTATCTAATCGAGAACTTTTAGCTATCTTATTAAGAAGCGGGAGTAAGCAGCAATCCGCTTTAGAGTTAGCAGATGACTTATTAAATATACATGGTGGTTTAGGGAATCTTAGCAATGCCTCTATAGCACAATTGATAAGAGTAAAAGGAATCAAAGAGGTAAAAGCTATTCAGCTATTAGCGTGTTTTGAATTAAGTAAGCGTATAACAAGGGAGCAGCTACCAAAGACTTTTAATATTGACCATCCAAAAAAAGTATTGGATTGGTTAAATCAACAAATCGGTTTTTGTCATCAAGAGCATTTTTTAGTACTTTTTCTTAATATTAAAAATACAATTCTCAGTTATAAAATACTTTATATTGGGACTAGTAGTGGTGCTAAAATAGAACCAAAAGAAGTTTTTCAAGAAGCGATACAAAGAAGATGTCAACGCATTATTTGTGTACATAATCATCCTAGCGGAGATGTAACACCTTCTCATGCAGATATTATGGTTACTAAGTCATTACAAGCGATTGGGAATATGGTGGGAATTGAATTACTGGATCATATTATTGTCGGCAAAAATAACTATACAAGTTTACGTAAAAATGTGTTATTAGATTGAATTCATACTTTATAAACTATATAATATAAGAAAAAAGTAGGGTGAATGAAATGTCAAAGTTAACACGTTTTCAAAAAATTGCAATACTATCTATTTTAGTTTTAATTTTACTTGGAATAGGAGCTAGCATGTTACCGAATGCTACAGTATACAATAGTGGCTCTGACGTTGTTTCTATGTTTCGTCACACCTTCATCGATAATCCTATTCGCGTAGTTAAAGAATGGATGAGTGATTTTTCTAATTTATGGTCAGCTCAAGATGAGAATAAGCAATTAAAGCTTTTATTAGAAAAACAACCGCAGTATGAGGCACTACTGCAAGAAGAGCAAAAAAAAGTAAAAGAATATGAAGAATTATTAGGTCTTCGCTCGACCCTTCAACAATACGATCAAGTTTTTGCAAGCGTTATTGCAAGAGATCAAGATATGTGGAATCATACGCTTATTATTAATAAAGGAAGTAAAGATCATATTCAAAAAGATATGGCAGTGATGTCAAGTAAAGGAATGATAGGAAAAATTATTGAAGTATCGGAATTTACAAGTAAAGTAAAATTGCTGACAAGTGAAGATCGTATGAATAGTGTATCTGTAAAAGTTATGATTGATAGTGAAACAAGCAGTGAAGGTATTTTACAAAGATATGATGCAGAAAAAGGTGCTTTTATTGTTCATATATTTGCTAATACAGATAAAATAGAAAAAGATATGAAAGTAGTTACATCAGGGAATGGTGGGGTATATCCAGCAGGGCTCCTTATAGGAAGTGTTTCTTCAGTAGAGGCATTTGATAATCAAGTAGGTACGAGTTTATATGTGGAGCCTGCTGCTGATTTTCATGACTTTCAAACAGTAGTGATAATAAATCAAAATGGAGAAAAATAATATGATCATGCATAGTTTATTTGTTATTTGTTATTTTTTTATTGATACTATATTATCCCTTTTACTCTCTACAAGTATCACAGAGCCTTTTCTTTTTGTTTCTAATTTGGGTTTTTGTGCTATGATTCTTACGATTCGTAAATTTGAAAGTTTAGATGCTTATATTTTCGCTTTCAGTATGGGAATGGTATATGACTATTTCTTTGCACATACTTTTTTAACTTATGCATTTATATATTTATTTATTGCATTTGTAGTACAACTATGGAAAAAACATATGACTGATACAGCCATAGAACTTTGGATTCTTTGTATTTCGACATTATTCGTCAAAGAGAGTATGGTATATTTTTTTATGATCTTTCGACAATTAACACAAGTTTCTATTATCGGATGGTTTATACGAAGAGAATTTATAACTCTTTTAATAAATGGATTACTTGTATTTCTTGTTATCTTTTTAATTCGATGGAAAGAAGAATATTTGGCTAGAAAGGATAGAAAGATCAGAAAAGAGGAGAAGATTGAATGGCTGAAATTAAAATAAAAGCCCATAATCAACAATATTATATATATTGTAGTTACCAAAGTTTTCATGATTTTTTAAAAGTATTATAAGAAAAATTACAAGCATGTACACGAGGTTTGACGAAAGTGTTTGAAGCGATTTTTTGTTTTGATCAACCTATGAAACAACAAGAAATTATACAACTTTTTCAATACGTAAACAGTAAAGGAGCACTTATCAAAGGTCTACAACTTCCTAAAGATACTTCGCAAATGTGTATTATTGAAGAGCCTTTATATAGTGGACAAACTTATCGTTTTGACCAAGAAGTGCTTATTTTAGGATCAATACCAGCGGATACCTTTGTTACAAGTAAGGAAAGTATTTATGTGATTGGCGATGTTTCTGGAAATGTAGATCTTCTCCATGAAGATTGTTTTTTATGTGCAAGTTATTTCCAACAAGCTAATATACGTATTTGTGATAGCCCTTATCAAAATATGACAAGTTTCTCACCTATGAAGCTTTACTATAAAGAAGCTAAAGTTATGAAAAAAGAATATAAGGAGGAAAGAGTGTGGGACAAGTAATTGCAATAACTTCTGGTAAGGGTGGCGTAGGCAAAAGTAGCGTGTGTGTCAATTTAGGAATTGTGCTTGCACAAATGGATTATAAAGTATGTTTAATTGACTGTGATTTAGGTTTAAAAAATCTTGATGTGATGTTAGGTTTAGAAAATCGCGTATTGTATGATTTACGAGATGCTATGGAAGGGCGATGTAGTTTATCGAAAGCTGTATTGCGTGATAAAAGAGAGCCTAATTTATATTTATTGCCTGCTTGTAAATCTGTAAATTTAAAATATTTTCAGGGAACGGATTTACAACTTGTTGTGCAAGAATTGCGTAAAAGCTTTGATTTTATTTTATTAGATACACCTGCAGGTATTGAATCAGGTTTTATACATAGTATTGCTTGTGCAGATCAAGTTGTATTAGTATCTACTTTAGATATTACCGCAATCCAAGATGCTGATCGAGTTATAGGAATTTTGATGAAAGAAGGTATTGAGGATATTGGGCTTGTGATTAATAAAATGAATCCTAGATATATTGATAAGGGAATTTCGATACGTCTAGAAGATGCCATTTCATGGTTATCGATACAAATACTTGGTTATGTATTTGATGATGAAAGTGTAATCCGAAGCAATAATCGAGGAATGCCTATTTGTTTAAGTAAAAATGCACAAATAAATGAATGCTATGAAATTATTACAAGGCGCTTATTAGGAGAACAAGTATCATTACCAAAATATAAAGAAAAAAAGTTTTTACAAAAATTATTTGGATAAGAGAAGAAACGTTCTTCTTTTCTTTTTTTTATAATAGTGTTAGAATAGCTAAATAGAGGTGATCTTATGTTAAAAGCTTTCTTTAAGTATTTAGATGATCGTTTTCATATGGAAGCTTTGAAAAAAATAATTGCTATCTTACTTATTATATTATTATTAATGCTTACGAATAATGTATGGGGAGAATGGCTTCGCACAGGATTTGCGATTATACAACCATTTTTTATTGGATTTTGCTTAGCTTATATTCTCCATCCATTGGTTACTAACTTAGAAAAAAAGAAGATACCGAAACATTTTGCTATTCTTCTTATATGGATATTAATTATTGTAGCGATTATTTTATTAGGTGGACAATTATTTCCGATTTTATATGATAAAATATCATCATTTATAACTTCTTTAGTGAATGGTGTACAATGGATTAGTGATAAATTAGCAGAAAGTGATATTTTTAAAGACATCACGATTGTGGATACAATATTATCCAATATTACTAAAGAATTACAGTCTTTAGATAAATGGCTACCTACGGTTGTTAATACATTACCAACTTTTATGGGAACTTTTTTGAATATTTTAACAAATACTTTATTTTCCATTATCATCGCTATTTATATGTTGCTTGATTTTGATAAAATTAAGAAGGGAATTGCGAAATTTACACAGCTATTTTTTGAAAAAAGTCCTAAATATTTAACACAAGTTGATCAAGATGTTAGTGTATATTTACGTTCTTTATTAATTTTAATGGCTATTAAATTAGTTGAATATTCTTTATTTTACTTTTTAATTGGCCATAAAGATTGGCTTATTATTGGTATTTTATCTTCCATAGGTTTATGGATTCCTTATCTTGGAGGTACTATTGCAAATACATTCGGGCTTCTTACAGCATTGACTTTGTCTCCTATACGAATTGTTATTTTAATTATAGGAATTCTTATTCTTTCTAATGTGGATGCTTATATAATTTCTCCTTTTGTGCATGAAAAAAGAAGTTCTCTAGGTCCTTTAGTGACATTATTAGCTGTTTTTGCTGGTGGTGTACTTTATGGAGGAATAGGAATTATGGCATCTGTTCCTATAGCTATAGCTATTCGCAGTATTAAATATGTCTTTTCTCAAGATATGGAAAAATGAAAATAGAAATAATAAAAGAGCTTTAAAGATTGCATACGCAAATAAAAAAGTTCTTTTTTTTGCATACGGATAGAAAAAATGTAGTTACAAATAAGTGAAAAATGGATTTCTATAGCTAAAAAATTACTTTATGTTTTTAAGTCTTTAATATGAAAAATAGTGAAGTGGGATTTGTAGAAAGACAGTCTTTTTTTTAAGAAGCGTACATATACTTTCTTTGAGGAGGAATGGATATGAATGACTTAAAAAATGTTAGAAAACGTATTCAAGCAAGGAAACGTTTTGGATGGGATGAGCAACCCAAAAGCTCTGGTCTTTTCCGTTTTTTATACCGCTTCATGATTCTAACGATGTGCATCGGGATTTTTACTTTAGCTATTTTAATTAATCAAAAAATAGGACTTGTGAAAATGCCAGAAGTACTCCAAAGTTTCAGACTACCCAATCTTTCAAGCTTGCTTCCTTTTGAAAATTGGTTTTCTTTAAAAGAACAGACAGTAGCATCATTTCCAGCATATTCACTATTAGAAAATGATCAATATGCTAATGGTGGAAATACAGCTTATACGATACATGATGGTGTTGTTTTACATGTTCAACAAAAAGAGAGTGGAAAGGGAAGTGTCACAATTAAACATGATAATGGGGTTATTGCCACCTATGGATCTTTAATTACAATTTCTGTAAAGCAAGATGATCGTGTTTTGAAGGGAAATACGATAGGAACATTTGAAAATTCACTATCCATTACATTTATGAAAGATGAAAAGAAAATTGACCTTGCGACTGCACTTTCGTAATATCCAATTTATTATTTCGTGGTTATGGATTCCATGTATGCTTTTTATGTGGTATACACATACACTAAAGACAATGATATGCATTTTTCTTATGCTGAGCATTCATGAGCTTGCTCATATACTTTTTGCTCGTTTTTTTCAATATGAAATTTCAAGTGTGATTGTGTATCCTTTTGGTTTATGCGCACATATGGACCATATGGGCTATGGAAATATTTATAAAGAATTACTTATTATTATTGCAGGGCCATTAACTCATTTATGTTTTCCTTTCTTTATTTATTTAGCCATGCATATACAGCTTATATCAGATACGTATGGACAATACTTACTTATGATGAATGCATCTATTTTTATTTTTAATATTCTTCCTGTATATCCCTTAGATGGAGGAAGAGTAATACAAAGTTTATTTCATCTTATTTTTCGCTTTAAAACGGCACAAATATGTACTTTAGTCATCTCTTTATGGAATTTGTGGCTTTTATATTGTTATCGCTTGTTAAATGGAGTAAGTGGAACAATTGTTTTATTATTTTTAGGGATGCAAATTATTACCACTTTTTATCAATTATCTTATCAACAATTAGCTTTTTATCATTATCGATATCATAACCCTATAAATGGTGCAATTATTTTAAATGAAGGAAAAGATTTATATCGTTCTAAAACAAATATTATGAAAGTAAAACATGGATGGATGGATGAGAAACAATGGTTATCATTTTATTTTCATCGCCCTTTAAAAAAGAGAAAGCATATGACTAAAATTTTATGAAATTTCAGTAAACTATTCATTCTATCCTAGAATGTATGATATAATCAAACACAAGGAGGGTGAGTTAATGATAACGAAACTTTTTCTTGTTTTTGCTTGTAGTATATCTTTGTTGAGTGTAAGTGGATGTGCACCAAGCAAGCCAAAACTTTGTACAACTGCATACCCGATTGAATATTTAGTATCACGAATTGGTGGAGAGTATGTAGAGACATGTAATATTAGTGAAAATAAAATTATACAACGTACAACAATTAAGGAAAATTATAAAGAATTATTAGCGAATGCCGATGTACTGCTTTTTATTGGTGGCTTAGAGCCTTATATGGAAATGTATTTAGAAGATTTACAGTCAAGTAAAGTTGAAATGCTTGATTTAGGAGCTAAAAGTGGAATTTATGATTTTCGTAGATATACAACAAGTGTTGTAGAAGGAAAGCTAGTTACAATAGAAAGTGATTATTATGAAGGGGACCTTTTTGAGTCTGCAGATATGTATAAAAGTGATCCTATGCTTTGGTTAGACCCTATTGCGATGACAAGTATGGCTAGTACGATAAGAGATTATTTAGTACAAAAATTTCCTGAATATGCGAAAGTTTTTCATACAAACTTTGATAACTTAGAAACTGAATTAGCACGTTTGGATGCGGACTTTCAAGATTTAAAGGAGGAGCAATTAAATATTTCTTTTGTTTCTATTTCTCCAAGCTTTGGAAATTGGCAAAAATCTTATGGTATTCGTGTATATCCTGTATCATTATCTAAATATGGAGCTTTACCAACGGAAGGGCAATTAGCTGAGATTAAGAAGCGTATTCAAATGGATGGAGTTCGCTATATTGTGAAAGAGAGTAATTTACCTGAAGATATGTTAGCATTACATGATCAATTAGCAAGTGAATTAGGATTGATATCTGTTGAAATGCACAATATATCTAGTTTACAAGAGAGTGATATAGAGGCCAATAATAATTATTTAACATTGATGTATCAAAATTTAAAATTATTAGAATCAATGGCAAACTAGAGCGCATTTGTGCTCTTTTCTTTTACTCATTGTGTTTGTAAGATTATATTTCTGTGGTAGAATATAGGATATATGGAGGATGCATATAATGAAAAAAATGTTACTGATCGATGGAAATTCTATGTTGTTTAGAGCATACTATGCAACATTATATACAAGAATGATGAGAACTTCGAATGGGATCCCAACGAATGCTGTTTTTGGGTTTATCAATATGCTAAATAAAGCAATGGAAATTATTCAACCTGATTATGTTCTGGTAGCTTGGGATAGCGGAAAGCCTACGTTTCGACATGAGGCATATACAGAATATAAAGGTACAAGAAAAAAGCTGGATGAAGATTTAATTGTACAATTTCCAATTGTACGTGAATATTTAGATGCTTATGGTCTATTTCGCTTTGAACATGAGGGAATTGAAGCCGATGATATTATTGGAAGTATGGCAAAGAAATATCCAGAGTATCAAATTCATATTTTATCAAGTGATAAAGATTTATTACAATTAATTGATGCAACTACCGATGTATATCTGATGAAAAAAGGAATCACTGAGATGGAAGTGATGACAGAAGAAAAGCTTATGGATACTATGGGAATTGTACCATCGCAAATTATTGATTTAAAAGCATTGATGGGAGATACGGCAGATAATATTCCAGGAGTTGCTGGAATTGGAGAAAAAACAGCTTTAAAATTATTACATGCATATCAAACCGTAGATAATGTTTATGAGCATTTAGAAGAACAAAAAGGAAAATTGAAAGAGAAGCTAGAAGTAGGAAAAGAGAAAGCTTTCTTATCAAAATTTTTAGCTACGATTCATACGGACTTTACGTTCCCTTTTGAAATAGATTCCCTTGTTTTGCAAGCAGCAAAGCCACAATTAAATGAATTTTTTATGAAATATGAAATGAATTCTTTTATTAAAAAATTAGCGAAAGAGGAAGAAAAGAAAGCTTCTTTTACATCACAAAAGGTTGAGAAAATATCGTCATCATTATTATGTGATGATGCTGTTTTATGGCTAGATTATAACTGTGAGCATCCCATGTACGCTACATTATATGGATTTGCGATGGGAACGCAAGAGAAAATCGAGTATATAACATTAGAAGATGCAAAAAAAGATGAGGCTTTTTTAAGGTATTTGTCCTCTTCTAAACGTAAGATTGTTTGTGATGCTAAAAATATTTATCATTTATGTAATCATTATGATATAGCAATCGAAGGCATTGATTTTGATGTTGTTATTGCAGGGTTTTTGTTAGATGGATCTATTCACGATTACGAGGATCTTATAGAAAAATATCAAAAAGATACCTCTTTAGTAAAAGAAGAAGTATATGGAAAAAAAGGAAAAGAAAAAGAAGTTTCAGAAGATGATCGTTTTGCATATGTTTGTACACAAACAGCGAATATTCTCTCTATTTGGGAAACATTAAAACAAGATGTTGAAGAAAAAGAAATGCTGCCATTATTAAAAGATCTTGAAATGCCACTTACAAAAGTTTTATTTTATATGGAGAACAATGGAGTTTGTACTGATTTAAAAGTATTACAAGAAATAGCGAAAAGCACAGCTGAAAAAATCGATGTTTTGAGTCAAGAAATTTATACGATAGCAGGACATGAATTTAATATTAATTCTCCAAAACAATTGGCGATTGTTCTTTATGATGAATTAGGATTAAAAGCTGGAAAGAAAAGAAGTACAGCAGTTGATGTATTAGAAAAGCTGATGGATGTGCATCCGATTATACCGCTTTTAATGGAGCAAAGAAAATATCAAAAAATATATAGTACTTATGCAGTTGGATTAAGTAAACATGTGCATGAAGATGGAAAAATCCACACTATTTTTAATCAAACATTAACACAGACGGGAAGATTATCTTCTTCAGAACCGAATTTACAAAATATTTCTGTTCGTGATGAAGAAGGAAAAGAAGTACGACGTGCTTTTGTAGCAAGTCCTGATCATATTTTAATGTCTGCTGATTATTCACAGATTGAACTTCGAATGTTAGCTCATATGGCACATGAAGATGAAATGATTGATGCATTCCATAAAGGAATCGATATACATACGAAAACAGCTATGCAAATATTTGATGTAAAACAAGAAGATGTTACTTCGATGATGCGAAGAAGTGCAAAAACCGTGAATTTTGGTATCGTATATGGACAAACGGATTTTGGATTGAGTGAACAATTAGGGATTACTCGTAAAGAAGCTAAAGAATTTATGGATAAATATTTTGCATCCTATCCTAAAATTCATACCTTTATGAATGAAACAATTCAGTTTTGTGAAGAACATGGTTATGTTAAAACACTATTTCAAAGAAGACGTTATATTCCAGAAATACATGATAAAAACTACATGACGCGTGAATTTGGAAAAAGAGCAGCGATGAATGCACCTATTCAAGGGAGTGCAGCAGATTTAATTAAAAAAGCAATGATTCATATTGCTAATAAAATGCAAGAGCAAAAAGTGAAGTCTTCTATGATTTTACAAATTCATGATGAGCTTATTTTTGATGTATGTAAGGATGAGATTGAAGTCATGAGAACTATTATTGAAGAGGGAATGCAAAAAGCGATGGAGTTAGATGTACCTTTAGTTGCCGAAGCTACTACAGGAATCTCTTGGTATGATGCGAAGTAGGTGAGAATATGCCAGAATTACCAGAAGTTGAAACTGTAAGACAAACACTTTGTTATAAATTAGGATATCCTACGATTCAAGAAGTAAGAGTAGCTTGGGAGAATATTATTGCTTATCCTGAGCCTGCTACTTTTTGTGCAATACTAAAAGGAAAAAAAATACAAGGATATGATCGAGTAGGGAAATATTTAATTTTTGATTTAGGCACACATGAGTTAATTTCTCATTTACGCATGGAAGGGAAGTATTATGTAGAGCCTAAAGATGCACCTTATGACGTGAAACATACACATGTTTTTATAACGATGGAAGATGGACGCGAGTTACGCTATCATGATACAAGAAAATTTGGGAAAATGTATGTATATGAAAAAGCAGATAACCGCTCTCTTTATCCTGCATTTCAAAAGATAGGTTATGATGCTTTTCATGAAGCGATCACAGCAGATTATTTATATAAGAAATTGCATAAGAAAAAGAAAGTGTTGAAGCAAATTTTATTAGATCAAAGTATTATTGCAGGAATTGGCAATATTTATGCAGATGAAATTTGTTTTGCTTTAAAGATGCATCCAGAAACGAAAATATCACGGTTACGAAAAAAAGATTTTGATCTTCTAATACAAGAAACAAGAAGAATATTAAATGGTGCTATTAAAGCCGGAGGGACGACGATTCGCTCCTATACTTCTTCTTTAGGGGTTCATGGAAGATTCCAATTACAAGTAAAAGTACATGCAAAGAAAGGAGAGGCATGTCCTGTTTGTGGGAGTGAGATTAAAAAAATTACTGTTGCAACAAGAGGAACATGTTTTTGTCCAAAATGTCAGAAAAAGCGGTAAAACTCATTGGCTTAACAGGGGGTATTGGATCTGGAAAGTCGACTGTGATCGATATTTTAAAAAAGCATCATATTGTCGTTTTCGATTGTGATCATATTAATCGTCAACTTTTAAAAGTAGGAGAAAAAGGATATCTTGCGATTGTCCAACATTTTGGTGATTCTTTTTTAAAAGAAGATCAGACAATCGATGTCAAAAAAATGGGAGAAGCGATGTTTACCAATGAACAGTGTAAAAAACAAATCGAAGCTTTGTTACATCCTCTTATTTTGATGGAAATAAAGAAGAAGATAGATACTTTTAAAACCGATAAAATAGTGATAGAAGTACCTTTATTGTTTGAAACTGGTTGGGAACACCATTTTGATGAAGTATGGGTAGTTGCTTGTGAGCAAGAAAAACGATTGCATCGACTTTCAAAATATCGCCATATAGATGCTAAAGAAGCAAAGAGACGTATGTCGCATCAATTACCACAGCAAATAAAAATCGATAAAGCGGATTATGTATTGTACAATAA